>CAJWSQ010000009.1 GCA_913045895.1 uncultured Flavobacteriales bacterium
CTCATTCGAATAGTTTACCGTGTTATCAAGTGTTTGTTTTGCAGCTCCTAAAACAGCAGCAGCTAACTTGATACGACCAATATTCAAGATGTTTAATGCGATTTTGAAACCACCATCGCGCTCACCCAATAGGTTTTCAACTGGAACTTTTACATCGTTGAAGAAAACTTGACGAGTAGAAGAACCTTTGATACCCATTTTCTTTTCTTCAGGATTCAAAGAGATTCCTTCAGAATCAGCATCAACGATGAATGCGCTTAAGTTTTTATCGTCATCGATACGAGCAAATACAGTGAATACATCAGCGAAACCACCGTTTGTAATCCACATTTTTTGTCCGTTGATGATGTAATGCTTACCATCATCAGTCAACTTAGCTTTGGTTTTACCACTGTTTGCATCAGAACCTGAACCTGGCTCAGTTAAACAGTAAGCACCTTTAAACTCGCCAGTTGCTAATTTGGGGATGTATTTTGCTTTTTGCTCTTCATTACCGTAGTAAAGAATTGGTAAAGTACCAATACCAGAGTGAGCAGAAACAGCTACTGAGAATGAGTGACCGGCACCTGTAGCTTCAGATGCCAACATAGAGGTAACGAAATTTTTACCGAAACCACCTAATTCTTCAGGAACTGAAATTCCTAATAAACCAAGCTCACCAGCTTTAGTTACCAATTCAGGCATTAAGCCTTCTTCTAAAGCATCAATACGATCTAATTTTGGATATACTTCTTGCTCTAGAAAATCTTTACTCGATTGAACAATCATTAATTGCTCTTCATCATATTCTTCAGGAACGAAGATATCTGATGCTTCAGTCTCACGAACGAGGAATTCACCCCCCATCAATGCTTTTTTAGTTTCTTCTGCAGTGCTCATTATGCTTACGTTTTGTTGTTTTATTAGATTGATTGGTTATTAGTTAAGGAGTTCAAAAACTCCAGCAGCACCCTGACCTGTACCTACACACATTGTCACGACACCGTATTTCTGATTTCTTCTGCGCATTTCATCAAACAGTTGAACAGAAAGCTTAGCTCCAGTACATCCCAGTGGGTGACCAAGTGCAATAGCACCACCATTCACGTTCACGATATCTGGATTCAATCCCAATTCGCGAACAACTGCTAATGATTGAGAAGCAAATGCTTCGTTTAATTCGATCTGCTCGATATCGCTCATCTGTAAGCCAGCCATTTTAACTGCCTTTGGAATAGCTCCAACAGGACCGATACCCATGATGCGAGGTTCAACACCTACAGTTGCGTATGATTTCAATTGAGCGATAGGAGTAAGACCTAATTCTTTCACCATTTTCTCGCTCATCACAACTGCAAATGCAGCACCGTCTGATGTTTGAGAAGCATTACCAGCTGTAACAGATCCTTTGGCATCAAACACAGGACGTAGTTTACCTAAACGCTCAATGTTGGTGTCTTTACGAGGACCTTCATCTGTATCAACGGTATAAGTACGAGTAGCTCTTTTACCATCTTTTAAGAAAACTTCTTCTACTTCAACTGGTACAATTCCAGTTTTGAAATATCCGTTTTCAATTGCATTGATTGCTTTTTGATGAGAATTGTATGCAAACTCATCTTGATCATCGCGAGATACTTTGTATTGAGAGGCAACAGCTTCAGCCGTTAATCCCATTCCCCAATACCAATCAGGTGTATTTTTAGCAACCTTAGCGTTTGGAACAATTCTCCAACCACCAAATGGAATAGGAGACATGGTTTCAACACCACCAGCAATAATGCAATCAGCCATTCCACTGTTGATTTTTGCTGCTGCAATAGCAATGGTTTCTAATCCTGACGAACAGTAACGGTTTACCGTCATCCCAGGAACTTTATCAGTATCTAAACTCATTAATGAGATCATTCTACCAACGTTAAGTCCTTGTTCTGCTTCAGGTGTAGCATTACCTACAATTACATCATCGATGCGTTCTTTATCTAGATTTGGAAGATCTTCCATTATTCCTTTGATGACAGCTGCTGCTAAATCATCTGGGCGCATAAAGCGGAATAAACCACGAGGAGCTTTTCCTACCGCTGATCTTTTTGCTGCTACTATATATGCGTTCATTTTTTCTCTTTTTTAGTTTTTGATTGAGGTTTGATTGAATGCGATTAGTTTCTTAGAATTTTTCCTGTTGTCAATAGACTTTGGATACGCTCAAGCGTTTTACGCTCTGTACATAATTCCAAGAATGCTCTGCGCTCTAGATCAAGCAGGTATTGCTCATCTACTTCAGTAATTTGACTCAAATCACCACCACACATTACAAAACCTAATTTTTCAGAAATCAATTGGTCGTGCTCGCTGATGTAGTGTCCCGATTTCATCGAGTTCGCTCCAACATATACAATACCTAAACCTTCTTGTCCCATCACTTTGATGTTCTTAGGTTTAACTGGTTTTGCATAACCTTTTTCATATAAGTTGAGAGCTGCTTTCTTAGCGTAAGCTAATTGGTGATCGCGACTAACGATAACTTCGTCAACTCCTGGTCTTAAGTAACCCAATTCAAATGCTTCGTAAGCTGAAGTAGAAACTTTAGCTTGACCAACAGTTAAGAAACGGTTTCTCAATTGGTTGATGCGGATATCACCATCTTTAATTTCATTTGCAAAGCGAACGGCAAATTCTTTAGTTCCACCACCACCAGGGATTAGACCTACACCAAATTCAACCAATCCCATATAAGTTTCAGCGTGAGCAACCACTTTATCAGCATGCATACTCAACTCACACGCACCACCAAGTGCCATGTTATGTGGAGCAACTACTACTGGAATGTTAGAATAACGAACACGCATCATGGTGTCTTGGAATGCGCGAATGGCCATTTCCAATTCATCGTATTCTTGCTCTACAGCAAACATGAAGATCATACCTACGTTAGCACCAGCAGAGAAATTCTCGCCCGTGTTAGATACAACCAAACCGTTGTAGCTTTCTTCAGCCAAGTCAATGGCTTTGTTGATTCCTTGAATTACTTCACCACCAATGGTGTTCATTTTAGTGTGGAACTCTAAGTTCAAGATTCCATCACCTAAATCAACGATTGTAGTTCCAGCATTTTGCCAAACGATGTTGTTTTCACGAACAACATCAAGGCTAATGATTTCATCTTGTCCTGGGATTTCAACATATCCTTTTGAAGCTGCATCGTAGTATACTTTTTTACCACCTTCAACTTTGTAGAAAGTTGTGTGGCCAGCTTCTTTCATATCGTAAATCCACTGTGCTGGTTTTGTACCAGCTGCTTCCATTGCTGCTAGTGCATTTTCAAAACCGATAGCATCCCAAGCTTCAAATGGACCTTGTTGCCATCCGAATCCAGCGCGTAATGCATCATCAATTTTATAAATCTCATCAGCAATTTCAGGAATACGATTACTTACGTATTGGAATAAACCTGTAAATGTTTTTCTGTAGAATTCACCAGCTTTGTCTTTGCCAGCAAATAACATTGGAAGACGTTTGTTTAAGTCTTCAACTGGTTTAGTAGCTTCAAGTGTAGCGAATTTCACACGAGGTGAAGATTCATATTCTAAAGTCTCTAAGTTTAGAGATAGGATTTCTTTCTTTCCTTCAGCATTAACCGATTTTTTGTAGAAACCTTGTTTGGTTTTAGAACCCAACCATTTGTTTTCTACCATTTTCTCGATGTATGAAGGCAATGCAAACAAATGATTTGCTTCATCATTTGGTGCATTTTCTTTCAAACCTTTAGCAACCAATACTAAAGTGTCTAATCCTACAACATCAGCTGTACGGAATGTTGCTGATTTAGGTCTACCTAATACAGGGCCTGTAAGTTTGTCAACTTCGGCAACGGTTAAACCTAATTCAGAAACAGTATGGAATAAAGCCATCATGCTATAAACACCGATACGGTTAGCGATGAAAGCTGGAGTATCTTTACAAAGTACTGTAGTTTTACCCAAGAACTTCTTACCGTAATCCATCAAAAACTCAACTACAGCAGGATCTGTTTTTGGAGTAGGGATTACTTCTAATAATTTCAAATAGCGAGGAGGGTTGAAGAAGTGCGTTCCGCAGAAGTGTTTTTGGAAATCTTCGCTTCTTCCGTCTAACATCATGTGGATAGGAATACCCGATGTGTTTGAAGAAATCAATGTACCTGGAGTACGGTGTTTTTCGATGTTATCAAAAACTTGCTTTTTAATATCAAGTCTTTCAATAACAACTTCGATAATCCAGTCGGCATCTTTAATTAGATGTAGATCATCGGTTAAGTTTCCAGTTGAAATTCGTGCAGCAAATTCTTTCTTGTAAATAGGTGATGGGTTACTTTTTAGAGCAAATTGGAGGGAGTCATTTACAATCTTGTTGCGGGCGTTTTTATCGGAGCTATCTTTTGCTTCGTTTGGAACGATATCCAAAAGCAAAACTTCACAACCAATATTGGCAAAATGGCAGGCGATTCGAGAGCCCATTACTCCAGAACCAACTACTGCAACTTTATTAATATTTCTTCTTTGCATGGTCGATTTGTGCTTTTTATATGTTTGATTCTTCGTGTTTAAAAATTCCGTCTTTGTCTAGTAGTTGGTTGATTTTGAACATGGTTTTATAGAACGCTTTGATTTCATCCTCTTCTAAACCTTCCATCATAACTTGATTGAAACGAATAACTGTTTCTCTTGAAATGGTTCTTTTTTCAATACCCAGAGGAGTCAGAAAAATGCGAACCATTCGTTTGTCATTTGGATCGGGTTTTCGAACAATAAATCCAATTTCTTCCATTGTTTTTAAAGTTCTTGTTAAGCTTCGTGATTCCATTCCCATTGAAGGTCCAAGCTTTGTTGATGGAGTTCCATTTTTTCTGTCTATATTGAGTAAACAATAACCGATTGACATGGTAAATCCGTGCTTTTGTGCTTCTAGGTTGTAAATTCTTGAAATCCTATGCCAAGCCCATCGGATAGGGAAATCAATTGTCTCTTCTGCTTTCATGCTTTTCAAAGATATAAAAAAAGGTATGCACGCATAATAAAGTTGAAAAAAACAACAATTCCTTCAGGAAAAATTAACCCTGATGGGTGAGTACACACTCATTTTGTAAAAGGATGTTTTGATTAAATAGAGATGCCTACTTTTTTGTAGATGAATTGTAGAAGCCAAATTGGTCCTATGAGTAAAAACTGTAGATCTTCAAAAAAGCTAGGTTTAGCGCCTTCAATTTTGTGACCAATGAATTGACCAATCCAAGCCAACACAAAAATGGATAAACTCAAATAGCCGACATGAATTCCAGCTTGATTGAGGAGAGTTATAATCCACAGGTTCAATCCTGAAAAAAGAAGCATGCCTAAAGTGAGTGTAGCTGATAGACGAGCGTAAAAGATTAATCCAATAAAGACTACAACTGTGCCGTAATGAATAAAAGGTTGCATGGTTTCTGGGAAAAAACTTTTTAACCCAGCTGCTGGAATTTCACTGAGTAAACCCAAAATGGTAAAGAAAATAAGAGGTACGCAAATCCAGTGGATGAGCTTATTCGTTTTGTTTTTATGGCTTACACCATAGGCATTAAACCATTCTTGTGCTGATTTCATACAATTGAATTTTGGAGTGTTTGGTGTAAATATAAAAAAAGAAAGCTCGACCAAATTGGCCGAGCTTCCACAAGCTAGATATTTAGCTATGATTATTTGATAGTGATACGTTTTACAGTATCAACATTTCCGTTGGAAATATTCAACATATAAACACCTGCATCAAGATCATTAATTTGATATTCTTCAGTGTGCATATTATCAATTGATAGTGTACGTGTGTCAATTACTTGACCTAGCATATTCACTAAGCTCAATGAGTACTCACCGTTAACCGCATTTTCAAATTGTACGTTGAATGTACCATTAGATGGATTAGGATACACTCCAATAGTTCCTAATGATGCAGTCACATCATCAGTACTTACTGAAGTTCCAGCGCTTTCAGCTGTACAACCATTAGCATCAGTAATTTCAACACTAATATCAGAACCTTGATACCAAGTAGCATCAAATGTTTGACCTGTTGCACCAGAAACTGCTGATCCATCTAAATACCATTGGTATGAAGAAGCAGAACTTGCAGAGTATGTACCATCATTGTTGTAAGTAACTGTTGGAGTTGAAGCTGCAGGATTGATGGTAACAGTTACAGGAGTAGAAACCGCATCGTCACCACAATCATTGTAAACTGTAACAGTGTATGTACCAGCATCAGCAACAGTTGAAAGAGTTACGCTATTAGTTGTAGCTCCATTAGACCACATCCAGCTAGAACCACCTGTAGCAGTTAATGTTAAAGTAGCTTCTCCTTCACAGAAAGTTGTAGCTCCTGATTCAGAAACAGCAGCAGAAGGAGCACTAGGATTAGAAACAGTAATACTAGCATTAGCAGTACCTGCACAGTTAGTTACTGTTACAGAGTATGATCCTGTTGCAGTTACATCAATTGTAGGAGTTGTTGCACCGTTACTCCATAAGTATGAACCACCAGTTACAGTTTGAACAGATAAAGTTGCCGTGTCACCACTACAAATGGTTGAAGGACCTGTTAAATTAGCAACTGGTGTTGTAGGTTGTACAATTTCAATTGAATCAACACTTGATCCACCACAGTTAGTTACAGTTACATAATATGTACCTTGAGATGAAACTGTAGTAGTTGGAGTTGTTGCGCCATTACTCCATAAGTATGTTGCTAATGAAACAGGAGTTGTAGAAAGTACAGAACTATCTCCAGCACAAAGTGAAGTGTAAGTAGCTTCAACATCAAAGTTTGGACCAGCAGAAGGAGCTGTGAAATTCACTTCTTCAACGATGGCTCCACATGCTGTTGCAATTGTAACCGTATAAGTATTGTAAGATGTTACTTCGATTGAAGATGTTGTAGCTCCCGTACTCCATGCGAAAGTAGCACCAGCTGGTGCAGAAGCATTAACAGTTACAGTATCACCTACACAGAACTGATCATTTGTAGAGGTCAAGTATGTGATACATGCTTCGGGTGTATTTGAAATAGAATCAGGAGCTGTACTTACATAAACGATTTCATTAGAACCAAATGGATCTTCGTCACCTCTAACTGCTAAACCTGGTGAATTGTCTTCTTGATAAATGAAACGGATAGAGTCAGAAGAATTTCCTTTTACAATTGAAGAGAATACACATTCTTCAAATCCAATACCTTTGTTGGTAGCGTCAAAAGGTAATGACCATGTCATACCGAAATCTGTACTCTTTGTAAGGTAAATGTGTCTATAAGCTTGAGAACCATCACTTAAGTTCTCCATATATGATGTATATGAAACATACATGGTTTGTGTAAGGTCATCAAAGTATACAGATGGAGTTCCTGCAAGTGAAGTGAAGTACTGTGCTATGTCAGTTTCAGAACCATTAATAGCAACACCGTCACCATCAAAATCTTCAGCTTGAGCGATAACAAAACCAGTCATTGAAGAGTCAGTAGAAGCACCAGTTGGCATATCTTCATTCCAATACATCAAACCATTTGTGTAAGGGAAATAGCTAGAACTACCATCAGTTAAATCTGCATCTAAAACTCTCATCAAGCCGTAGAACATATGAACTTTACCTAAAACATCAATAGTGATATCACCAGCTCCATCTGTTGTGTATAGCGTATCGTTAGATCCATTGTTATCATAATCAGATCCGTCATCAGCTTCCCAAAAATCAAGTGGGAAATCGTTTACGATAGTTTTTGTCCAGGTTGTACCGTTGTCTGTTGATTTCATTAAAACCAAATCTGCCCACTCATTGAATACAGCAATAGCAACTGTGTTACCTCTAGCAGCGATAGAATAACCGTCTCCAGAAAAACCGTTGAAAAAATTTGAACCCAAACCAGGTAGAACAGATCCTTGAATATCCCAAGTTGATCCACCATCTGTTGATCTGTAATATACTAAAGCACCATCTTGACCTTGGTACATTGTACCACCATTTGCAGTTGGAGTAGTAACAGCTATTACATGAATCGTATTTCCATTAGAACCACCAACAGCGCTTCTGTTCCATGTCATATCTAAAGTTGGCAAGTTTGCCTCATTCCATGTACCAGTTCCTTTATTTGGTCTACTGTTGTATGTAATTGCACCTGCAGAAGTGTTGTGGTGAGAATTGAATTCACCTCCATTTACTCCAAGAATACTTGGCCAACCACCTCTTTGTGTTTCAATTCTTGATGTTGGAGCAGCACTCCAAGATGTTCCATCAAAGTAAACATAACCAGTTCCTCTGTCAGAAGCTGCTAAATCAAAAGTATTTGATAAAGTCCAAACTGCCGACATTGTTCCGTCAGGAAAGCGAACAAGTCTATTTTGTGTAGATGAGTTTGTCTGTAGGTCATATGTTGTTGTACCTAAAACAACTCCATTGCTTGAGTTGGATGCAGAAGATGATCTAGCAGATGACATCCCATCATTGGGAGCAGGTCCGTTTTCTAAACCAGTTCTGTATACCTTGTTAAAAGGAGCTGGAGCACCAGTTGATAGCTTAAGCTTTGCGCCATTTTGTGCCATCAACATAGTTGAACTCAACCCCACTAATAAAAGTGAAAGTATTGGTTTCTTCATGATGTTATTAATTATTAACTAGCGTTTGAATACCCTCCAAATTTAAGAAAAATTTAATGAGGCCTATTTTTTCTAATAAAATTAGAAACTAGTTTCTTCACATTGTATAAACATGGAGGAAATCACAAAGTAATAAGCATATTTGCAAATATTTCTTTAACCCATTTCATGAAACAGAAAATCATTGACATCCTTAAAGGTGAATACCTTTCTACGTTTATTATGGTAGGCTTTGTTCAAGTAGTAGGGATGGGGTTAAATTATGGCGTTAATATTTGGCTAACCAATAATCTATCAGTTAAAGAATTTGGTGTTTGGAGTTATTCGTTTCAAACCATTATCATGGTTTTTATGGCCTTTGCTTTGGTTGGTAATCCAAAATTTATCATCAGAGAAGTCATAAGAAGCATAACAGCCAAGAACTGGACAGCTTTCAAAATAACACTAAAGAGATCGATTAAGTTTTCTTCAATCGCAATGGTCATCACCTCTATATTATTATATCTAGCTGTTCCCATTCTATATAAAAATGAAGTACCATCTCAGAAGTTTATTTTGTTTCTAATTGTTTACGGTGTCGTATATTCAATTGGTAGACTGCGTCAATCATATCAACAAGCTACGGGGCATAACAAATACAGTCAAATTCCTGAAAGAATTGTTCAGCCGGTACTTTTTATGATTGCAATTTTCTTTTTCGGTATAAATCAAGAATGGACTGTAGATAACGTTATTGTATTCTATACGTTCTCATCATTAGTCGCAGTATTTGGATCATTATTTTTTATAAAAAAACTAGATAAATTAATACTTGAAAATAGAGATGCTACTCCAGTCATTAGTAATAAGAAGCATGTAACACGGAAATACTTTTTTATTATATCAGTTTTAGATATTGTTGATTCAAGTGTAGATTTATACCTGATTCAAGAGCTTGGTTTCGAGGAAGTAGCATTTTATTCTGTTTCCAAGAGGATAGCAACTCTAATACAAATGTTGTTGGTCGCCTCAAATTTCACCATATCACCTTTAATAAATGTTCATTTTATCAAAGGTGAAAAAGCCAAATTACAGAGTAGGATTTATAAGGTAATTGGTTTAAACATACTGCTAGCTACATTGATGATGGTTGGTCTCTTGTTAACTAAAGATTTTTTGCTGGGACTATTTAAAGCAGAATATATAGAAGGTGTTTCTTTTTCGTTATTCTTTCTAACTCTTTTGGCTCAATGGTTTAATGTCTTTTTTGGTATGCCAGGAGTTTTACTTGCAGCGTCAGGTAATGAGAGATATGCCTCGTATGTGTATGGGATTGCAATTTTGATACAACTTGTTGCCGGTAAGCTAGTGATACCAGTTTATGGAGTTGAAGGAATGGCATTGGTTTATGTGGTTAATACCATATTTTGGAATTTAGCTATGGCTATCATAGCTCGTAAAAAGACTGGCTTAAAGTCCTCATTTGTTTCTTGATGATTTTTTTCTAAAAATTAAGTGTCATCTATTTCGAAATCTAATTAAAAATATAAATTTGCATCCCGTTTCAAAATGGTGGTTGTAGCTCAGTTGGTTAGAGCGCTGGATTGTGGTTCCAGAGGTCGTGGGTTCGAACCCCATCTTCCACCCAAAAATGTAAAGGTCTGAACTGATAAAGTTTAGACCTTTTTTTATGCTGTAAACACTTCCTTAACTTTCAGTAAACCTACAAGTTAGATTCAATTCACAGTTTAGCCCCCTGTTATGAAAGAGTGGGGTTTTCTGTTATTTTTAGTTTTATCTATACCATTATTTGTCCAATCACAAACTGTGGAAGGACTTATTGACTCCGCTAGAGTGATACAAAACTCTAAGCCAGATTCAGCCTATCAAATAGCTAATAGAGCTTATTTTTTAGCAACAGAGCAGGAAGATGACCAATCTAAAAGTGAAATAAACCTTCTAAAAGGTGATATTCTGTATAGTCAAGGTGCTTTTGCCAGCGCGCTTCAGTATTATTTGCAAGCACAAAAAATTGCTGAAGAAAATCAAAATGATATTCAAGTCGCCTCAGTTCGCTTGAAAATTGGTAGAATCAAATATTATATCAAGCAACAGGGTAGTGCTCTTGAAGAGTTCATTTATGCCTTGCATGTTTTTCAAGAAAATAGACTCAATGAGCTAGAAGCTGAAACCTACGGAGAACTCGGCAATTACTACGAAAAGCAAGAAAATCTAGACAGTGCTTATTATTATCAAAATCAAGCTTTGCAGATTTATAAAACTGCCGATAATGCCCTAGGTAAAGCAAATATTCTTGAGAATTTAGGTAGTATTTGGGAAGATCTGGAGCAGTTTGATAGTGCCTACGTTTATTTTAATGAAGCATATCAATTAAATAAAAAGCTGAATAATCAAGTTGAGCTTGTCAGTAACTTGAACAATCTGGGAGATGTTTTTAGAAAAACATCCAGATATGATAGCGCTCATTATTACTCTCGAAAAGCCCTGAATTTAGCTCAGTCATTAGACTTAGATTATCAAACAAGCTCAGCATTACGTGATTTGGGTAAGATATATCAAGATCAAGGTGATTTTGAAAAAGCCATAGAGTACAAAGAAGAAGGCCGAAGACTGTTTGAAGAAATTTATTCGGCAGAAAGCACCAGGCAATTAGCACTTATGCAAACGCTTTATGAATTGCAGCGTAAAAATGCCGAAATAAATGCGCTTGAGGCCCAGCGAGAAAATGATGCCATTAAAAAAACTGCAGTATTCATTCTGGCTGCATTGCTTACCATTTTGGCGGTTGTGTTTTTGAGTAGGCAACGCATGAAAATGCGTAAGAACAATCAGATAAATGCGCAGCAACAACAATTAATTAAATCGCAACTCGACAATTCTAAATTGGAAGAAGAGCGATTGAAAATTGAGCTTGAACATAAAAAGCTCCAAGAAGATCACCTGAATTTAGAATACCAAATGCAACAGCGGTCTCTTGCTGCGCACATGCTTCAACTCATCGAAAAAAATAAACTCCTCGAAGAAGTTAAACAAGGAATTCAGGATGTAGGAAAAGATCTGGATGAGCAAGCTCAAAAGAAGCTGAACAAAGTAGCTAAACGCATCGACTCTAATTTTAGGCACGACAAAGAGTGGGAAGAATTTAGAAAAAGCTTCGAAAGTGTTCACAAAGAGTTTTTCGAAAAACTCAAACAGATTAATCCAGATTTAACCTCAAATGACCTTCGAATTTGTGCTTTAATTAAGATCAATCTGCGCTCAAATGAGATTGCAGACTTACTAGGAATCTCCATTGATAGTTTACGTGTTGCTAGATATAGATTACGCAAAAAGTTAACATTAGACCGAGAAGATAATTTAAGAAATTTCATTTTAAGTCTATGATTAATAGGGTTGTAAGTTGTGTTTTAGGTGGCGGGCCTAATTTATTGTGTTGCCTTTTTGTAACGGTGTAAATCAACTCATGTTGCCTTTTTTATGCCTTGTAATTAAACTTCAAGTTATACGTCAAACCTTGTTTTGCCTCAGAACTTTTAAAACTCACGCACATGAAAAAAATTACACTTTTAGTTGCTGCTCTTTCATTAGGAATGGGAGCATTTGCACAAAGCTTTGGTACTGTTGAAGTACCTATTAAGAAAACGGGTACAGTTGATGGAGTAGATGTTTCTACCGATGATGCTGAACAGGCGAATAATGAAATGGATAAGTTGTTTGATGATGACTTAGACGCAGGTTGGGAAGGTGACGACTTTAACATCTTAACTACAGGTTTACGCTTTACAGGAGTTGAAATTCCTAATGGATCATATATTGATTCAGCATGGATCGAAATTTACGCTCATGAAGCTGAGGCTGATCCTTCAGAGATTACTATTTGGGGAGAAGCTTCTGACAATGCGGTAACTTTTGATACCAATAGTTTAATTACAGATAGACCATCAACTACAGCTACTGTAGATTGGAATGTAACCGAAGAATGGGCTATTTGGACTAAGTACAGAACGGCTGATATTTCTGCGATTGTTGAAGAAATTGTAAATCGTCCAGGATGGCAAGCAGGAAATGCCTTGTCCATTATTCTTGAAGGACAAGACATGGGAGCTAGTGCTTTAGACAATGGTCGTGACTTTGAATCATTTGAAAATGAAGAAGATCCAGATGATGGCGGTGATGGTTTAAATCACCCAGAAAGAGCGCCTAAATTGGTAGTTCACTACAGTCCTTGGCCAACTTCAGTTACAGATGTTGAATCAAAAAGTACATTCAAAGTGTATCCAAACCCTGTAAACAACAATCAAATTACTATTTCTAACGAAGCATTAAATCAAGGTGAAATTTTAGATGTTCAGCTTTTTGATTTAAGCGGTAGATTGGTTTTAAATACCAAAGCATCAAATGGTAATGTATTGAATTTGAATGGAATTTCAACTGGTGTTTATTCATTGGCTGTAACAGTTAATGGTAATACCACTACTCAGAAAATCATTCTTCAATAATTAGTTATTGTCTTACATCCGGAGGGTGAAAACTCTCCGGTTTTTTATACCCAAAAACTGTGTTAAGATTCGGATTCATTTTCCTTGTTTTAAGTCTGTTTAGTGTCAATTCATTTGCTCAGCTTTCTCAAATTTCGGGAGCCGTAAATGATGAAACTACTGGAGAACCATTAATTGGAGCAAGTATCTATGTTGCTGGTACTTCAATTGGAGCTTCAACAGATGCAAACGGGCAATTTTATTTTGCAATTCCAAAGTTCAATCAAACTGACATTAAGGTAGTTGTTCACTTTTTAGGTTACATCAACGATACAATTGATGTAAATACTTTAGATGAGAACATTGAGCCACTTCGGGTAAAATTGAAAGTAAACGCAGAGTATCTAAAAACGGTAGAAGTAGTTGGTCGTTTTGAGGGGCAACAGAAAGCACTCTATCAACAAAAACAGGCTATAAATATTAAAAATATTGTTGCCGAAGAGCAAATTGAATTATTTCCAGATGCCAATGCTGCTGAGGCTTTACAAAGACTTCCGGGAGTTACACTTCAAAGAGACCAAGGAGATGGAAGATATGTTCAATTAAGAGGAACACCTCCAGAGTTGACAAACTTCAACATCAATGGTGAGCAAATTCCCTCACCCGAAGGTGATGTGAGGTTTGTTGGTTTAGATGTCATTGCATCCGATCAAATTGAATCCATTGAAATTACTAAGGCTTTAACTCCTGATATGGATGCAGATGGAATAGGTGGAAATGTAAATATCGTCACCAAAACGGCAACTGATACGGTTCCTAAAATTACGGGTTTAATTGCCGGTGGATACAATGATATTGTTTCTTCAACTGGCTATCAGGCTCAGTTTTCTTATGCGATGAGGTACAAGAAATTAGGATTTCATATCAATGGGAATTACTACAACAACAATCAGGGTTCTCATAATATGGAGTTCAAGTTTACGAAACGCCCAACGCAAGAGGATACCACATTTCAGCCTGTTTACACAGATATTCAATTGCGAGATTATCAAATAACTCGTCAGCGAATTGGAACGTCAGTAAGTTTGGATTATGAGTTTAATCCTCGACACAAAATCTACCTGAAAGGGATAACCAACCAGTTTACGGATAATGAAGAACGCAGACGTGTTCGGAATAAGTTTGGAAGTGGTAGAATTATCAATGATCACACCTCAAAAGAAGCTTCTATTGAGCGAGATATTAAAACACGCGAAAAGATTCAATCAATCAACTCAGTAAACGCTGGAGGAGAACATCGTTTTGGCTTATTTCACCTTGATTATATGCTGACTTATGCTGTTGCTAAAGAAGAAATTCCAGATCAGTTTGAAATGAGTTTTGATAGTGATGAATTGGACATGGAGTTGGATTTATCTGAGCCTAATTGGCCAAAAATCATTTATCCAAATGAATCTGATTACAACACAGCCAATGATTACAGAGGTTATCAATTCAATGATTTAACACGCTCTTCATCAGAAACAAAGGATGAAAATGTATCTCTAAAATTGAACTTTGAAATTCCTTATGCATTTAAGAATTCGAATGGAGTAATTAAGTTCGGTACTCGTATTCGCGACAAGCAAAAGTTTCGTGATAAAGACGCAGTAGTTTACGATAATTATTATCCGATTTTCTTACCGGGAGATCGTCAAATTTATTTGCAAGAAGGTCCAGATTTATCGTTGCAAACGGTGGCAGGCGATTACAATCCAACGCTGTTAGGAAGAGGGTACGAAATGGGGTTATCTCCAGATCCATCAAAGTCTAAAGATTTTGTAGAATACTATCGTCAGAATTT
Organism: uncultured Flavobacteriales bacterium; assembly: GCA_913045895.1. Lineage (GTDB taxonomy): Bacteria > Bacteroidota > Bacteroidia > Flavobacteriales_G > Salibacteraceae > UBA6049. The sequence goes on from CAJWSQ010000009.1 coordinate 14,957, forward strand.
TAAGATAGCTGAGGCTGATACTAAGAATGATTCGTATGCTGAGGACTACACTGCCGAAGAAAACATCTATGCTTATTACGGAATGATCACACATCATTTTGGGAAATGGATGTTTTTGGGAGGTGCTCGATACGAAAGAACGGATGTGAAATACACAGGCAATGAAGTTGTTTTGTACAAAGTCAGATTCTTTGAATCTCTTGAAACTCGAACAATGGAGAAAACCTATGAGTTTCTGTTGCCTCAGTTTCATTTAAAGTATAGTTTGAATTCGAGAACAAACTTGAGAGCTGCAGTTACTTACACGTATTCGAGACCGAATTTTGAAGACATACTTCCATACCGTCAGGTTGAAGACATTGATGAAATCAAGTATGGAAACTCATCTTTAAAATTCCCTAAAGCATTAAATATCGATTTGATGGCTGAAACGTATGTAGCTAATAATGGAATGATATCGGCTGGTCTTTTTGCCAAACGTATCGACAACTTTATTTTCTACTACAAGAGGTTTGTTCACTTGGATAGTAACTTCAGTTCTGCCGGATTAACGGAGGTAACAATTGCTACAAATGGCGATTATGCTGATGTTGCAGGAGCGGAGGTGAATTTCAATTACAAGCTTACATTTTTACCAGCATTTTGGAAAAACTTTGGGATTTATTCGAATTACACATACACGTATTCCAATGCTAAAATTGCTGAACGTGTGCCTGTTGAGAGTTTAGATGAGGTTTTTATCTACAGTGGTTCAGATAATGGATTTATTTCCACCACTGATAACCAAGAGGAAATTCCTTTGCCAGGGCAGGCTGAGCATAGTATGAATTTTGCGGTTTTCTACGATTCTAAGAAGTTGTATGCTAAACTTTCAGCCAATTATCAATCGGCATTTTTATCTGAACTCGGTCAAGACAAATCATTTGATGTGTATTACGATCAATCATTCAGATTAGACTTTTCTGCAGACTACAAATTCACTGAAAACTTGCGTGTTTTTGCTCAGGTACTGAATCTAACTAACACACCACTTAGGTATTACATGGGAACTTCAGATTTAGTGAAGCAACAAGAATATTATTCTTGGTCAAGTCGCTTTGGAGTTCGATTCAATTTCTAACGTATTATTTAATTCAAATGCATTTAATTCATAAACTAAACATACTTGCTATCCTCGTTTTTACAGTAGCTTCTTGTCAGCCAAAAGTAGAGTGGAAGCCAAGTGTTGTAACAGAACAAGTTCCCCACGATACTGATGATCCAGCTATTTGGATAAATACCGAAAACCCAGATGAGAGTATCATTTTTGGAACGGATAAAGATACCGATGGTGGAATCTATGCTTTTGATCTTGAGGGAAAAATCATTCGTGAAAAATCAATATTAGGTGTGAAAAGACCTAATAATATTGATCTGGAAACGGGTGTTGTCATTCATGGAGTTGAAAGAGATATCATTGCTTTCACTGAGCGTGAAAAATCTCAAATTCGTGTCTTTTCTGTGCCAGATATGACACCACTAGATCAAGGTGGTTTTCCAGTTTTTGAAGGCGAGTCTGGGGAGTTTAATTTACCCATGGGGATATCTATTTACAAGAACCCAAAATCGGGAGAGACTTCCATCATCGTTGGTAGAAAAACAGGACCACAAGAAGAATATCTGTGGCAGTACGGATTAGAATCTGATTCTAATGGGGTTCACATAAAGCTCTTACGTAAATTCGGTACATTCAGCGGCATCAAAGAGATAGAAGCCATTGCTGTTGATGATGAATTGGGTTTCGTTTATTATTCGGATGAAGGTTACGGAGTGCGTAAATATCATGCAGATCCAAACGATTTAGGAAAACAAGTTAATGAGTTTGGCTTAGGCGAATTCAAAGATGATATCGAGGGAATTGGAATCTTAGCATTAAACGATGGCAAGGGATACATCTTTGTTTCTGATCAACAAGCTCAGGCCATTCGTATTTATACGCGTTCAACCAATCAGTTTGTGAAGTCAGTTACATATGCCGCTTTAGAAACGGATGGAGTAGAAGTAACCTCGAATACATTTAATGGAAAATACCCCAAAGGGATGTTGGTATCAATGAGTGACGATCACACTTTTCATTATTACCAATTGAAAGATTTGCACTTAGAATAAGGTGAATGTTTGAAGGAAAAAAGCCTCATTTTGAATTGTCAAAATGAGGCTTTAATATTCTATGTAAATTTCAATCAAGGCTCTCTGTATGCCATTGCATTGATGTGCATTCCGCCACCAACAGAAGCAAACATTACTAAATCACCAGAATGCAATTCATGATCTTCAAGCTTGCCTTTTTTGGCTCTATCGTATAGTGTTGGAATAGTTGCAACTGAACTATTGCCTAATTCATGTATGCTCATCGGCATGATGTGCTCAGGTAAATCACGTTGCTTATATAAACGATAAAAACGGTTGATGAATCCTTCGTCCATTTTCTCATTCGCCTGGTGTAAGAACACCTTTTTCAATTCAGAAACATCCGCATTTGTTTTATCAAATGTGGTTTTCATGGCGTCAGGTACATTCTTCATGGCGTATTCATAAATCTTACGTCCATGCATTTTAATGTAACGGATATTCGGATCAGACTCTGGTTTGTTTGATGGCCCCATATACAAATAGTAAGCCTCGTCATAAGTGTGAGTTAATGTATCGTGAGCCAAAACACCAATTTCTTTGTCTGATTCAACTGCTTCAACAATTGAAGCTCCAGCTCCATCTGCAAAAATCATACTGTCTCTATCATTTGGATCGAGAACTCGAGAAAGTGTTTCTGTACCAATTACTAAAACACGTTTCAACATTCCAGCCTGAATGAATTGGTGAGCCATAATGACTCCTTGCAACCAACCCGGACATCCGAATAAAATATCATAAGCCACACAATGTGGGTTTTTGATTTTTAATTCATGCTTGATTCGAGCCGCTAACGATGGAAGAATATCCGTTTGAAAAGTTCCTTTGATAACATCGCCAAAATTATGTGCAACAATAATTTGGTCGATTGTTTCAGGATCAATTCCAGCGTCTTCTATGGCAATTTTTGCAGCTTTTGCTCCAATGCAAGAGGCGTTATTATCGCTGTCTGCGTAACGCCTTTCTTGAATACCTGTTATTGATTTAAACTTATCAGTGATGGTTTTTCCTTCACCTTCAATGGCTGTTCCATCTTTGTCGTAAAACTCATGCGATTCAAACTCGGTGTTCGAAACTGCATTTTTGGGGATATAGCTACCGGTTCCAGTAATAACGGTTCTGATCATAATGCTTGTATAACTAACTCTAAACTATTTAGCGACTCCAGTAGTAGGTTGCTGTGATGAAGCAGCTTGTTGTTGCTTCTGTTGTTCATACATCAAATATTGTCCGTATTTGGTGTATTGATTACTACCAAAGAAAAGAAGAGTTCCCAACATAGAAGGTACTTTTTGATAACCTTTTATTATATATTGTCGGTTAAAGTTTTCATCTAGTAATACAAACGATGGGTATGACATTTGATTGTCTAGCAGTGATCTGGCAAGAGTGTGCACACTGCGTTTAGTCTCGGGATTAGGATTGATGAATAAATGATTGTTGAATTGGATGGAGTCTTTCATCTCAGCATCAAGTTTCACAGCGTAGAAAAACTCATTCATTGCGTTGGCAACAGCAGGATCAACAAATGTTGAAGCATCCATTTTTTTACACCAACCACACCAATCGGTGTACACATCAATAAATATCTTTTTAGGATTTTCTTTGTGCAATTTGACAGCTTCATTCCAGCTTAACCATTCGATTTTAGCCTGAGAAAATCCACCAATAGAAAACAATAAGAAAAGTGTAAGCGTAATAGCCTTCATCTATAATTCTGATTTAAAATTTTGCTGATAAGTTTCCCAATTTCCATCGATATATTCTTCATCCACAACGAAGTGTAATATCGGTTCTAATTGGTTGGCTTTTAAATAGCCCTGAATAGGAGTAATGATGTCTAACGATTCGTTTAAGAAAACAAGAGTTGGGTATGCAACACGCCCATTAACGTTAGCAATCCCGTAGGTAAAATCATGGGTTCCATTTCTTCCGCGTCTGTTTGGATCATAGTTCTTATTTTCAAAAGTGTGTCCTTTAAAAACAACAGGATCTGGTCCTTCAGCATCAAATTTTACAGCGTAGTAATTCTCATTTATGTACTTGATGATACCTGGAGTTTTAAAAGTGCTATTCATCATCATTTTACATGGTCCACACCAGTGTGTGTACACATCAATCATGATTTTGCGAGGCTCTTTTTTAATGGCCTCTTGAGCTTCTTCAACAGTCATCCATTGAATAGCTTCTTGTGCTGAAAGCGTGCTTGAAAATAAGGTAAATGCGAAACTTAAAACGGTAAAAAATTTAGTCATGCTTTCGAAATTACGACTATAATGCAAAAAGGCAGGATCAAATCCTGCCTTTTTGCTTAAATACCTGTTAAACGGTATGTTTCATTTTATTTAATGAATTCCATTCATCCATTTGCGTAGTGTAGGAACCAAAACGAATAAAAGTAAAGCGGCACCACCTACTACAAAGATTCCCCAAGTTAAATAGGTTGAAGAATATACGTCTAATGTTTCAGAAAGTGTGGCATTTTCACTGATGTCTTCACTCGCTGTTAATTCACCAATTTTTCCTGCCATTTTATTGGCAAGTGCAATGGATAAGAACCAAGCTCCCATTACGAAACCAACAGCTTTTTTGGGGCTTAATTTGGTAATCATAGATAATCCAACTGGAGATAAACTCAATTCACCAGTTGAATGGAACAAATACATGAATACCAAGAAAACTACAGGAACTAATCCATCAGTTGCAAAGAATTTAGATCCAACCACGATTACTCCAAAACCCAAGGCCAATTGAGCCAAGCCCAATACAAATTTCATTGGAGTAGTAGGCTCTTTTTTACTCGCTCTCAATTTCACCCACATAATGGAGAAAACAGGAGCCAGAGTCATGATGAAAAATGCGTTGAAAAACTGGAAGATTGAAGCTGGAATTTCCGATCCCAAAACAACACGATCAACATTCGTATCAGTAAATAATGTGATTGAACCACCTGCTTGTTCAAATAAAGCCCAGAACACTGCGTGGAATAAGAATAATACCATTACAACCCACAGTCGTTCTTTAGATTCTTTGGTGTCTTGCTTCAGAGACATCGCAAACAACACTCCTAAAATCCCAATACTTAATATGATTAATGCAAGCGTTACTGCATCACTCAAATTCAAGAACAATGAAACTATTGGTATTCCAACAAGAGTAACTACGTATGTTAACCACTGGTTGCGTTTTGTTTTAGCATCTTGAACTAGCTCAAAGTTTTCGGCATCTTTTTCTAAAGCAGCCATTCTATCGGCTTTGGTACCATGAAGAAGTTTGATGTCTTCTTCTTCAATTACTTCGGGGAAATTCTCAACGCTGCTAGGGTTAATCCCTTTTTTACCAAAAACTGTTGGTCCAGCTAACCAGAAAACAAGCAGTCCGAGTAACATACCGATACCAGCTAAACCAAATCCGTAATGCCAGCTAATTTGCTCACCAACATAACCACATGTTACAATAGCTAACAATGAACCTATGTTAACACCCATGTAGAAAATGGTAAAAGCACCATCTTTTCTACTGTCATTAAGTCCGTAGAAATTGCCTAAGAAACTAGAAATATTTGGTTTAAAGAACCCATTACCCACAATAATAAAAGACAACGAAAGGAAGAATAAATTCATATTCCCAGGGAATACCATCCCTTCTAAAGCCAAAGCAAAGTGACCAGCTGTCATTAACAAACCACCAAAGATTACGGCTTTTCTAAACCCTAATACTTTATCGGCCAATATCCCACCAATAATTGGTGTTAGATAAACCATAGATGTATATGAGCCATAGATACCTAATGCTTGTGCTTTGGCTTCGCCCTCGGCCAAGGCTGCAAAAAGTTCTTTGGCCATGTATAAAGTAAGCAAAGCACGCATTCCGTAGTAAGAAAAGCGTTCCCACATCTCAGCAAAGAAGAGAACGAATAAAGCTCTCGGGTGAGTTTTTCTATTGCTGTAAATGATAAAAGGAATCCACACGAGCACAAAAGCCCATGCCACAATCATGATCCAAAAACCAATATCCATGTGATTCGATTATATAAGTGTGTATTATGCTTCAGTATCAGCTATTTCAAAGCCTTCTTGTTCCTCATGGTGAGAATCTTTAAAGTCTTCAGCACCATGTGTTAGACGTTTTAGTGGTTTTAGTATAGCAATAACTAGAAGTCCAAAAATGGTACAGAAAATAGCAATACCAGTAAAGATTTCTAATTCTCCAGCACTTTGAGACCACTCACCTAAAAGACCTGCAACTTTATTACCTAATCCAGTTGCTGCAAAATAAGCACCCATCATTAATGAGGCATATTTCAACGGAGCTAATTTGGTAATAAACGATAGAGCTACAGGAGAAGCACACAACTCACCAATAGTGTGGAATAAGTATGCTAATACCAACCAATACATAGCAGAACTACCTTCAGCTTCATATTGTAAAGAAGCAGCAGTCATGAATAAGAATCCCCATCCCATGATGATGATGCCTAAAGCCATTTTTAGGATAGAAGAAGACTCTTTACCTTTTTTCTTCCACCAGTACCAGAACCCAGCGATTGGAGTACCCAATGTGATGATGAAAAATGCATTAACAGACTGGAACCAAGATGCAGGAATGGTGTAATCGAACATTCCCAAGAATCGATTTGTCTTTTGCTCAGCGTAGATATTCATCAATCCGCCAGCTTGCTCAAAAGCTCCCCAGAATACGATAATCATTAAGAATGAAATCAACATTACTTTGATTCTGTCTTTTTCAACAGTGCTTAACGGTTTTTCTTTAGCTGCTTGCTCAGCAGGACTCAACCCCGAGGTTGCTTCACCAATACCTTTCAAATACGGTTGCCCCAACATGAATACCACTTGACCTAAAATCATTCCTAGTCCAGCTAAACCAAAACCATAGTGCCACCCATATTCATCGGCAACATAACCAACGATTAGGGCTGATAAAAATGCACCAACGTTAATTCCGATATAGAAAATGGTAAACCCTTTATCTCTTCTTTCGTCACCTGCCGGGTATAATCCACCTACCATTGTAGATATGTTTGGTTTTAAACCACCAACACCTAAAACAATTAACCCCAAGCCAGCATAAAAAGCAGCTAAGCTTTCAAATGCTAAAACAATGTGTCCGGCACAAAGCAATAGACCACCAACCATTACTGTTTTTTTCTGACCTAAGAATTTATCGGCAACAATACCACCTGGAATTGACATCAAGTATACCAACATGGTGTAGGTTCCGTAAAGAGACATTGCATCTCCTTCAGCCCAGCCTAAACCAGGATTATCTCCAGTTGCTGAAGTGATGATGTATAATACCAAGATGGCACGCATTCCATAGTAAGAGAAGCGTTCCCATAGTTCAGTGAAAAATAAAATGTATAAGCCTACCGGATGACCGAAAAGCTCTTTTCTTTCAATGGCGCTTGAATCTAATGTTTGAGACATATTGAATTGAATAGATTTCGAATGAGGTTTGCAATTTAATTAAATAGTTGACTTATAGGTTTTCTAGTAACCAGTTCGTCATTTTACTGTAGATGTGTAAGCGTGTATTTCCTCCGTATATTCCATGATTTCTATCTGGATACATAAAGAAGTCAAAGTCTTTGTTTGCTTTAATTAAAGCGTTCACCATTTCGGCTGAATTTTGGAAATGTACGTTATCATCGGCATTTCCATGAATAAGCAAGTAGTTGCCTTCTAGTTCATCAGCAAAATTTAATGGTGAGTTGTCATCATAACCAGATGCGTTTTCTTGAGGTGTACGCATATATCTTTCGGTGTAGATGTTGTCGTAAAATCTCCAAGTGGTAACAGGAGCAACCGCAATTGCAGCGTTGAAAAATTCATTTCCTTTTGTAATAGCTAATGATGACATATATCCACCATAGCTCCATCCCCAGATACCAATTCTATTAGCGTCCACGTATGTTTGCTCCTTTAAATAAGCTGAGGTTTTTTTGTAATCTTCTAATTCAAGGTTACCTAAGTTTTGGTAGGTCATTTTTTTGAAATCGACACCTCTAGCACCAGTTCCTCTATTGTCTACTGAAACTACGATGTATCCTTGCTCTGTTAAAAGCTGATGCCACATATAGTTAGAGCCACCCCAACGATCAACAACTTGTTGAGATCCTGGTCCACCGTAAATAGCTACTAAAACTGGGTATTTCTTTGTAGCATCAAAATTGGCAGGCTTCATCATCCATGCATTCAAATCATAACCATCTAATGGAATTGAAAAGAATTCTTTGGTTGATTTTGATTTTAAATCAGACAGAGTGGCTTTAAGCTGTTCGTTGTTTTTCAACTCGCGAATAACCTTGCCTTTTGCATCCATCAATGTGATGTTGCCAGGATCATTTGCGGAGCTAAAGTTGTTGATGAAGTATTTCATTCCAGTTGAAAACTCAGCATCGTTCCAACCATCATTGTTGGTTAGTTTTTGCTTTCCGCCACCATTCAATTTAATGCGGTAAATGCTTCTTTTCATTGGAGATTCTTCAGCACTTTGGAAATAAGCGTAGCTTTTTCCATCTGTCCCGTAGAAAGAAGTCACATCCCAGTTTCCTTTAGTGATTTGCTGAGAAGTTCCTTTTTGAATGTCTATTGCATAAATGTGATTGAATCCAGATTTTTCACTGGTGATATACAGTTTATTTCCTAGTTGCTCCCATCCATCAACTACTTCAATGTAGGTTTCGCTTTTCTCTTCGTAAACTGTTTTAGTTTCATCGGATAAAACGTTTGATAAAGTCATCTTCAAATGACTTTGATGACGGTTTAATTCCTGAAAAAGAATTTGTTCGCTATCAACCCACTTAAAACGAGGGATATATTCAAATGTATCTTCAGAATCATTTACCTCTGCTATTGTTTTATCATCGTTACTTTCTAGTGAAAACACGTTTAAAGTTACAATGCTGTTAGCTTCTCCAGCCTTTGGATATTTGTACTTATACGTTTCAGGGTAAAGTTGTTCTTGGTAAAATGGAAAACTGAATTCTTTTACTTCAGATTCTTGGAATTTAAGGTAAGCAATGTGATTGCTATTTGGAGACCATTCAAATCCTTGAACTAAAGCAAATTCTTCTTCATAAACCCAATCTGTTGCTCCATTGATGATTACATTTTTCTGACCATCTACAGTAATTTGGAATTCTTCGCCTGTAGCTAGATTAGAGTAATATAGGTTGTTGTCTTTTACATAAGCTAAATATTTTCCGTTTGGAGAAAATGTTGGATACATGATTTTATCTCCACCAGCAACCTCAGTAAGTTTTTTGTCTTCTAAAGAATATATATGAACAATTTCTCTGGTACTGTATCTGTAGATACTCTCCAAATCACTCATAAGCATTAATTGAGTTTCATCAGAGTTGAATGCATAATCAGAGATGTGAAAGGTTGGTTGAGCGTCTGTAGAATTGAAGATGTCAGCAACAACTTCGCCTGTTGCATAAGCGGACTTATAGATTGCAACGCCACCTTTTACTCGGTTCATGGTGGTGTAATGCTCACCATCGTTCATTGATCGAAGACCGTAAACATAGTCTGATCGGTATCTGCCGTTTTGCCAGATATCTTCGTTGGTGATGGATTGTGCAATGGAGAAAAATGAGAGTAATGGAAGTAGAGCGGTTAAAGCTAAAGTCTTAATTCGCATATTGAAGTTTTTTACCAAACGTGGCCGAATATACAAACTATCCGCAGAGATTGGGCATCAATTTAATGAGATACTTTGAACAATGGATCCAGATTAATCTTGATCTGAATAGGTTTTCCAGATAGCAGTTTTTAGCTCCATGCCTTCTTTTAACACCGCATCTGCTTCAATTCCATTGATGATGGCAACTTGATGCAAAGGCAAAGCACTTTTGGTTCTCTGAATAAAATCAACAAAAGATTCATTTTCTAACACTTTAAAAACCTGCTGTTCTTTAGTGACAATCTCTTTTTTGTCTTTTTCAGATAACTGAGCTAGTGAGGTGATAGAATTCCAAATGGATTCGCTTTTATTGTCTGCTGATAAACCGGCCAACTGAAGTACATATCCTTCAACTTGCCACCAGAAAAAATGCATTTTTATTGTTCCGTGCTCCGTGTCTGTTTGGTATTTAAGGTAATACCCGTCTCGTCCATCTAATTTTACTAACTGCGATTTGGATGGTTCATATTTCTTGGATTTATAAACCAGTTCTTGAGTTTTTCTTCCCCATTCTTTAGGCTCAAGACTATCGCTAACCACTTGAAGTTTAATCTGCTCCAATTGATTTTTAGAAGAGCTAAATAGGAAAGTAGGAGTATTGACTGTTTTCCAATTGTTTGGAAAGCTGATTTTGAAATTTAAGCTTGGATGCAAGAAAACAGAATCGATAAGGATTCCGCTTTCTGGGTTGGTGTCAAATGGCATTCCAGCGTACAAATGAATGTAATCGGAATGTGTTAAATAAGGTTTGGAAACTTTGGATGTGTCGAGTCTCCCGTTTTGAATTAAGCCTTTTAAATTGGATACTCTGTTTGGAGTGTAAGGGTGGGTATCGAAATAGGAGAACTCCATGTTTTTTCCTTCAATAAAAGTTACTTCATTGTGAAGTCGGTTTAAAACAGCGGGCATTGCTTTAGGGTTGTAACCAGCTGAAACAGCTAGCGCAGTACCTAATTCATCAGCCTCTGTTTCATGTACTCGGCTGTAAGAACTCAATATTAAACCCGAAGTAATAGATGCTGGAGCGCCTATAATATTACCGATAGTTTCACCTGCAACGCTACCAACAACGGCACCCGGAATTTGAAGAATAGATGGAATGACACTCTTTTTAGATTGTTGTATCGAGTGTCTTTTGTGAACGTGCATGATCTCATGCCCTAAGATGCAAGCCAATTCATCTTCGGTGTTGGTAAGAGCCAAAATCCCTCTTGAAACAAAAATATATCCAGCAGGAAGAGCAAATGCATTTGGCTCAGCCATATCAAGAACGTAGAAACGATATTGAAAAGGCTGTTCACCTAGTTTACTTACCAGTCTTTGACCAACTTTTGAAACGTATTTCTGTAAGTTCTCATCCTCATAAAGACCAATCATTTGTTGAACCTGTAGCAAACCTGCTTGCCCCATAGATTGATCTAACTTCAAGTTTTGGGCTTGGAGTTGGTTGATATTGAGGAATGTAAAAGCTAAAGAAAGCACAAGTAGAATTCGAGTCATGACGTTTGATTTCACAACCAAAATAGCAAGATAAATTGGGTTAGCTTGTACTTTCTCTGTACAGATAAATGTTGACCTTGTTAATTCAGATCACTTCTCATCAACCTCATTTAAAAATTGAGTAAGAGCGTCTTTTTTAACGTGAGGCATAACCACAATTTTCCACCATTTTGGCTCTGAGGTATAGCTATCAGCTACCAAGCGATATTTCTTACAAACATCAGCTGGTAAACCTTTAGATTTCATGGTAACGATATTCATATCTGGATTTCGGAAATACTCAA
>CAJWSQ010000010.1 GCA_913045895.1 uncultured Flavobacteriales bacterium
GCCCAAACAGAAGAATTCATGTTCCAAAATGTGGCTTATAGACCAACTGTATATACAACTGCACTGGGGCTTCAACTACTTTTGTGACAAAACCAGTCAAGAATGTGCATATCTTTGCCCGCCTTCGCTTTTTTCTTGTTTTTCAGTGGTGTATTCAATCGGAATGCACACATGATGGGACTGTCTTTGCTCATTGTGTTTTTATACGGCAGCATGGTATGGGGAGTATTACCAATCGATGTTAAAATCTCTTGGGAATCACATCTACTAGGTGCAATCATTGGTTTTTTTATTGCTCTGGTTTTTCGAAAAGATGGTCCACAGCGAAAGAAATTCAATCTAGAAGAAGGTATAGAAGATTTAGAAGAGAAGTTTGGTAAAGAGTATTGGAATGGAATGCCGCAGCACATCACTCATGAAGCTAAACCTTTAAGGGTTCATTATGTATGGAAGCCCAAAACCAGAGAAGATGGGATTGTAAAACCAAATGATGACCAACAAAAAACGCTGCCCGATGAGGACAGCGTTCTATAATGTATTTGTTTAATTGCTTTTTAGCTGTTAAGCATTACCGGCATAACAAGCATCAAAACATCTTCTTCATCATCTGAAGTTTCAGGAAGTAAAATCCCAGCTCGGTTTGGAGCACTCATCTCTAACACTACATTGTCAGATTCTAAGTTGTTCAACATCTCCATTATAAAACGAGAGTTGAATCCAATTTCCATATCAGTTCCTGAGTACTCACAAGTTAAACGCTCAGCAGCTTCGTTACTGAAATCTAAATCTTCAGCAGAAATGTTAAGTTCACTACCTGCAACTTTCAAACGAACTTGGTGAGTGGTTTTGTTTGAGAAGATAGAAACACGCTTAATTGAGCTTAAGAGTGCAGTACGACTAATAGTTAATTTATTAGGATTCTCTTTAGGAATAACCGCATCATAATTTGGGTATTTACCATCAATCAAACGGCAAATTAACTCTACGTTATCCAACTTGAAGTAGCAGTTTGTTTCGTTGTACTCAACTTCAACAGATGTGCTCAAGCTACTTGTTAAACTCTTCAATAAGTTCAACGGTTTCTTAGGCATGATGAATGCTGAAGGACGATCGCTTTTTGCATCTAATCTGCGGTAGCGAACCAATTTATGAGCATCGGTAGCAACAAATGTGATGTTGTCTGTACCCAACTCAAAATAAACACCACTCATAACTGGGCGAAGTTCATCGTTACCAGTTGCAAAAATGGTTTTGTTGATTGCGTTGAATAAAGCTCCAGAATCGATGCTTAATTTAGATGGACTTTCAACTGAAGGAATCTTAGGGAATTCCTCGCCACTTTGTCCACTCAATTTGTATTTACCATTGTCTGAAGAAATCTCAATTCCGTAGTTTTCTTCTTCAATAGTGAATGTTAACGGTTGATCTGGAAATGTTTTTAAAGTATCAAGAAGTAATTTAGCAGGAACACAGATTAAACCATCATTTTCAGCTTTGTCAAGCGAAATGGTTGTTGTCATGGTTGTTTCAAGATCAGATCCTGAGGCAACTAAATTTTCTCCTTTTATCTCGAATAAAAAATAATCTAAGATTGGTAGCGTATTGCTACTGTTAAGCACGCCACTAATAGCTTGGAGGTGCTTCAAAAGCGTTGAACTGGATACAATGAATTTCATGCAAATAACGAATTATCGTTCACTTAATGAGCAAATATAACGGTTCAGCCTTAAGCTTCTCTGTTGATAAGCAGGATTTACCCAACATTTTATTAACACCTACTGGAGTTATTGTTCTTAATAGATCTGGGCGAAATTTTGGAATGACGCATCAATTTTGTCAAATACGAAATACTGACCAATTACAAATGTTTCTTCATCAATCCATAAGTAAAGTCTATCAATATCGTATTCAATAGGATTGCCATCATAGTCAGTAGAACCAGGAGGCATTGGCTTGCGATAGAATTTCACATTCTTCGTATTGCCATCTACATCTGTTACGTTAATTTCTTTGAAAGGAACACTTGCTTTAACAGAATCGATTACAGATTCTTCTTTATTGTTTTCAAACCCTTCGAAGTTCAAATCTTTGAAAAGACCAACAAAAGACACAACGTTTACCTTGTTAAAAGTAGGAACAATATTGCCCTTTCCATCTTTTAATATGTAGGCACTATCTTGCATTGCAATTGTAAAGTCTTTTTCAGATTCCAATGGATGTTTAACCTCTATTTGCTTGATGTCTCCGTAAGCATATCGGAAAACTTCATTATCTCTCCATTGGTTTTCATCATAAATGTATCGAGTGGATAAAAATCCAAAAAAACCTTCCATGTGCATTAAAAAAGGCTTTGTAGCTCCATCAATCATCATGAAACTACCAGTGTGATCTTGATTGGGAGTACCAACATAGTAGGTTTTGAATGGTTTTTTTCCATCCTTGTAAATCTCAACCTTAACACCTCGTGTACTTAAATGCTTAACAACATGGTCAAATTTAGCTTTGGAAACAGGAGCTTTAACTGTAATTCGGTTTATGGTTTCAAGAAGGATGTCGATACCATCTTTGCGAGCTTTGTAATCTTTGTTTACAGTCCAAGTTCCATCAGCTTGCCTTTCTAGAAGTGAACTTCTATCGTGTCTTGATGCAATAAATATTTTGGTGATGTTCTGTGTGTCTGCTATGGCAAAATCTCGCTCGTCAGCTTCAATTGTAGAACCTGAGTTTTTTGAGGTTGATATGTAATAAGCAGCTGCTCCTAAAACAACAGCCAAAACAATAAATATCCAAGTTGATTTCTTCATCGAATAGAATTCTATTTAGCGTATTTTCTTTTGCGAATAATGGCGTGTATAAAGCCAAAAATGATAACAACGATTAGAGGCAAACCAGTATTGAAAATTTGCCACCTACTTTTTTCTTTGTCAACGCGTTGTTTGTCTAAAAGACGAATGGTAAACTCTTTGCTTCTTGCATTGATTAAGCCATCATCTTCCAATAAATAATTCATTGCATTAACAATAAACTCTTTGTTACCGTAAGTCCTGTTGGTGTATTTGTAGTAGCCAAGTCCAAAAAACTCATTGGTATTAAAGTTAACATCATTTCTTATAATGTCAGCATCAGATACTACAATCATTTTAGTGGGGACACTTGATTCTTTAAATCTGAATTTTGGATTGTCCGTAACAGCACCACTAAGTCTGTTTTTGAATACAGATTCAAATTCTCCTTCAAGTAACAAGGCTGAAATAAACGGGCCTTTGTTAAATTGTCTTTCATCGGGTTTTTCTCTTAATATAGAAAGTGAAACTCGGTGAGGAGCATTTGATACTTTACTGTATTCAGAAGTTAATAGCAGTGGCGTTTTTTTGATTTTAGAACTACCTACCGTGTCAATAGAACTAATGTACTCCGTTTTAACGGCATCGATTCCGCTAACAATCGGATGTTTTTCAGTTGACATTAAAAGAGGGTAGTAATACCAAGGGAAAAGTTCTTGTTTTGGTTGATTTCCCATCATACCTGTTACAACTGGAATGGGTAATGATTGGAGGTCCAAAACGAAATCGGAGTTGATTCTAGCTCCATATTTGAATAACTGATCATTCAAGTTTAGGTCTCTTGGTACACCTACCGCAATCCCATTTTTTCTAATGCTATCTGTACTTGCATAAACAGGTTCAACTAGCCAAAGTATTTTACCTCCATTCATGACAAATTGATCGATCATGTATTTGTCTTTCTCGGTAAATGCTGAATCTGGACCAGCGATAATAATTGCGTCTAGGTAATCTAGTGCATCTAATTCTCCATTTATAGTTACTTCCTGAATACCATAAAAATCTCGTAATTCTTCAGTAACATCAGCCATTTCGAGTGGTAGTAACTCACCATGACCTTGAATAATACCAATTGTTTTGGCTGAAGTAGCACTAACTTGCTTTATTGAACTCATTAATTCGTATTCAAGTTGTTGAATACTGTTGTTGAGCATTACTTCAGGTGCAGAACCAACTTGACTTTGCAACAATTGTAAAGGAATTTCTTTATCTCGATAAGTAATAATAGCACCGGGGAAAATAATTTGTTCAGAGCGTTTGTCTCCTTCATTTACGTATACATTACTATACTGAAGTCCTTTTTTTGATAGCTCTTGAAAAACCTGATTTTTAATTTCAGGATCTGAATTCTCAGAAGGATTTACAAACTCATATTCAATATTGTCGCCAGCATATATTCTGAACTCATCCAACATTTCTCGAGTTGCATCACGCAATCGCTTGAAATTTGCAGGAAGTTCACCTTCAAGATAAACCTTTACATAAACAATGTCTTCTAAATTCTCTAATTGCGTTTTGGTGGCTTCATTTAAAGAATATCGTTTTTCTTGTGTAAGGTCGAATCGTTCAAAAATATATTGACCAATATAATTGAGAAGGATAATTATAATGACTCCCAGAAGTAACTGAGTTAAGTCTTTTATTTTACGCTTGTTGTTAGCCTGACTCATATTACCACTTCCTCCTTTGAATGTTTAAACGAGTTAGTAATAAAAAGAAAGTAATTAAGCTCAAGAAATACAGGGCATCTCGTGTGTCAATAACACCTCTACTCATAGAAATATAATGCTCGTTTATGCCTAAATTCATAATTAAACTATCCAGCGTTCCAAATAATTCAAAACTGGCAATCTGTTCAAAGCCTACATAGCAGATAAAGCTTAAAAACACACCTATAATAAACGCAATTAGCTGATTGTCGCTCAATGAGCTGGCGAATATTCCAATTGAAACAAATCCTCCTGATAAAAACAACAGTCCCAAATAGGATCCCCACATGGCTCCTGTGTCTACATTCCCTGGTGGGTAGCCCAAGTCATTTACGGTGTAGTAGTATACCAAAGTTGGGATGAGTGCGAATAAAACCAGAATAAATCCGGCCATGAATTTCGAAAAGATGATTTGAATGTCACTCAGTGGTTTGGTCAATAGTAATTCTAACGTCCCCGTTCTTTGTTCTTCTGAAAAAGATTTCATGGTAATTGCTGGAGCTAAAAACATGAATACCCAAGGAGCTATTATGAATAGCGTATCAATGTTGGCGTATCCTGCCTCTAAAATATTCATGTTTCCGGGGAAAATCCACATGAAAAGCGAAATCACCGTTAAGAATACCGCTATTACGATATACCCAATAAGTGAACTAAGAAAACTATTAATTTCTTTTACAAGAAGTGTAATCATACTGTTCCTTTCTGAAACCGCCAAATTTAGGGTTTTTAATGAGAGTTCACAGTTCTTAAGAAGTGCTTAACAAACGATTGTTTATTTGAATAAATCGCTCACGAATTAATTTACTTTTGCACGCTAAATTCCAACAATTATGAAAGTAATGAAATTCGGAGGTACCTCCGTAGGCAGTCCAGAAAGAATGCGTGATGTTGCCCGCATTATTCAGGACGGTGATCAAAACATTGTGGTGTTATCGGCATTGTCGGGCACAACCAATGCACTTGTAGAATTGTCAACGTATTTATACGACAAGGAATTCTCCAAGTTCAAATCTAGATTGTTGGAACTTCGAAAACACTATGAAAATTTCATAAGCAACATTTATGAAAAGGAGGAGTCGAAGGAAGAAGCACGCGAAATGGTGCAAGCACACTTCGATTACATCGATGCATTCTCAAAAGACATGTTCACCATTTATGAAGAACGTGCCATTTTAGCTCAGGGTGAATTGATGAGTACAGCCTTCTTTCATATTTTCTGTAAAGAGAATGGTATCAATAGTAAGTTGTTGCCAGCTCTTGATTTCATGAGAACAAACAGCGATAGCGAGCCAGATGATTACTTCATTTGGGTAAACCTAGATCGTATGTTGAAAGAGCATGCTGGTCATGATATTTACATTACTCAAGGATACATCTGCCGCAATGCTTTTGGTGAAATAGATAATCTAAAACGTGGTGGTAGCGACTACACCGCTTCATTGATTGGTGCTGCTGTAGAAGTAGATGAAATCCAAATTTGGACAGATATTGATGGTATGCATAACAACGATCCACGTATTGTTGATAATACCAAGCCAATTGATCATTTATCATTTGATGAAGCTGCTGAGTTGGCTTATTTCGGTGCTAAAATTTTACACCCAAGTAGTGTTCGTCCAGCTCAAATGAAAAACATTCCGGTTCGTTTGAAAAACACGATGGAGCCTTCAGCTGGAGGTACGTTAATTTCATCAGAATCAATTTCTAGAACAATTAAAGCCGTTGCTGCAAAAGACGGAATTACAGCCATTAAAATTCGCTCAGGTAGAATGTTGATGGCCTATGGTTTCTTGAGATCTGTTTTTGAGGTGTTTGAATTATACAGAACACCAATTGATATGATTACTACTTCAGAAGTAGCCGTTTCACTAACTATTGATGATGTTTCTCACCTAGATAAAATCATTAAGTCTTTAGAGAAATTCGGAACGGTTGAAGTGGATAACAATTTGAGTATTGTTTGTGTAGTTGGAGATTTTATAAGCGAAAAATCTGGCTTTGCTTCAGCTATTATGCACGCTTTACGAGATATTCCATTGCGCATGGTTTCCTATGGTGGTAGCAAAAACAATGTTTCTGTTTTAATCAATGAAAGCGACAAACAAAATGCGTTGCAAATGTTGAATGATGAATTGTTTGAAGCATGATAGATCCTAAAGAAATCGAAACATATCAAAAACTACAAACACCTTTTTATCGCTACGATCTTAGATTATTAAAAGCTACTATAGATGAGCTGATAGCACAATCAAAACCATTTGGCTATCACGTTCATTATGCGGTAAAAGCTAATGCGGATAGTCGTGTTTTAGAAATGATTTCTAAGGCTGGACTTGGTGCAGATTGTGTAAGCGGACAAGAGGTTCAAGCTGCATTAGATCACGGATTTACTTCAGAGAATATTGCATTTGCTGGGGTTGGTAAGTCTGATTGGGAAATCGAATTGGGTTTAAACAACGATATTTTTACCTTCAACGTAGAGTCTCAAGAAGAAATCAAAGTAATTCAAGAGATTGCTCATAATATGGGCAAAACAGCTGGAATTGCACTGCGCATCAATCCTGATGTTAAGGCAAATACACACAAGTATATAACTACTGGTTTAGAGGAGAATAAATTCGGAATCAACATGTGGGAATTACCTGATGTTGTTGAGTTATTGAAGAATTCTCCAAACCTTAATTTGAAAGGATTACACCTTCATATCGGATCTCAAATCACCGATATGGATCCTTTTAAAAATATGTGTCTGCGCATCAACGAAATGCAAAACTGGTTTATTGATCAGCAAATCAGATTCGATCACATCAATGTTGGTGGTGGATTAGGTATAGATTACGGTAATCCAACTGAAAATGCCGTTCCTGATTTCAAAAAATACTTCGGAATATTCAATGAGTTTTTGGAGTTGAGACCAGGTCAACAACTTCATTTCGAGTTGGGAAGAGCTGTTGTGGCTAACATGGGCGATTTAATTACACGTGTACTATACGTTAAACACGGTTTGAAAAAGAAATTCGCCATCGTGGATGCTGGTATGACTGAGTTGATTCGCCCTGCATTGTATCAGGCAGTTCATAAAATTGAAAACCTAACTTCATCTAGCGATGAGTCATTTAAGTATGATGTTGTGGGTCCAATTTGTGAATCAAGTGATTGTTTTGGAAAGGAAATGACACTTCCTGAAACCAATCGTGGTGATTTAATGGCGGTCAAGAGTGCAGGTGCTTATGGCGAGGTGATGGCGAGTAACTACAATTTACGTCCAAAAGCTCCAGTTATATACGTAGACTGATTGGTTTTTCCGATTTTAGCTCCATGCTAAAAAAATGCTTGTTTATTGGTTTACTGGCAATGACCCAATTGGTACATGGTCAGGATAAAGTGTATTGCCGAATTTATGATGAAAAAGCTGTTCCTCGCGAACGTGTAACTGACTTCAAACATGCTTTAATTGATATTGATATCGATCCGTATGAAGGTCAGGTTTCGGGTGAAGTAACTTTTCAATTTGAAGTGATTAGACCAGAAGTTGATAGCTTTTGGTTAGATGCTCCCAAAGTTGAAATCGCTGAGGTATTAATAGATGGTGCTGAAACACCGTTTAACATGCATGATGATGGTGTTGCTATTTTGCCAACTGCAGCTTTGAACTGGGGAGAAGAGCATCAACTTGTAGTTAAATACACTGCTCATCCAAAACGCGGAATGTATTTTACCGGTTGGAATGATGCTTCAGGAAAAACACAAAAACAAGTTTGGACTCAAGGTCAGGGAACGGATAACCGACATTGGTTTCCACATTTCGATAATTTAAGTGATAAACTGATTACAGAAACTAGAATCACTTTTGATTCGAAATATCAGATTTTATCTAACGGAGATTTAAAATCGAAAGAAACACACGATTCGGTTACAACGTGGCATTATGCCATGAGTAAACCCCACAGTTCGTATTTGGTGATGATTGCCATTGGTGATTATGCTGTAGACACATTAACCACAAAAAATGGTACGCTCATTCGCAATTGGTATTATGCTAATGAACCTGAAAAAGTAGCTCCTACTTATTACAAAACAGCTGAGCTATTTGATTTCATGGAAGAATATTTGGGTGTGCCTTATGCTTGGAAAAGCTACTCACAAGTTCCCGTTCATGATTTCTTATATGGAGCTATGGAAAATACAGGTGCAACCATTTTCACAGATCGATATTTTGTTGATTCTACGGAGTACAAAAGCAACAATTATGTGTTTGTGAATGCGCATGAGTTCACACACCAATGGTTTGGAGATTTAATTACTTCAAGAAGTGGTGAAGGACATTGGCTACATGAAGGTTTTGCAACTTATTTCCACACCATTTGGGGAGGAAAAGTTCATGGACAAGAAGAAGGTGATTGGATGTTTGAAACTCACCGCAAAATAGCGTTTGCTGCTGGAGAGAAAGACGATAGACCAATAGCTAGTAGCGAACCAGGTTCAGCCAGACATTATATGAAAAGTGCTGCTGTTATTCGCATGTTGCACGATGAAGTAGGAGATGAGGTGTTCCGTAAAACATTAAACCATTTCTTAACTAAATATCAACACCAAAATGTAAGTAGT
Source organism: uncultured Flavobacteriales bacterium (assembly GCA_913045895.1). Classification (GTDB taxonomy): domain Bacteria; phylum Bacteroidota; class Bacteroidia; order Flavobacteriales_G; family Salibacteraceae; genus UBA6049. Next base: position 9,164 of record CAJWSQ010000010.1, read on the forward strand.
GAAGACTTCTTGCGTTCATTTCAAGATGTAGCTGGAATTTCATTAGACTGGTTTTTCGATCAATGGGTATATGCTGGTGGCGAGCCAGCTCTTGAACTTTCTGTATTGAACGATGAAAAATCAAAAGATGCTTTAAGGTTAGAAGTGAAACAAGTACATCAAAAAACAGAAACAGTTGGAGATTTCAGATTGCCATTACCTATTTTTTGGGCTGATAAAAATGGAATTCATGCTGATACGGTTATTTTAGAAGGAGATTCTGTTTTTGAGTTTGATCAAATCATTCCTAAAAACACATATTGGCTAACGGTTGATCCTAACAAACATCTATTGGTTAAATACAATTGGAATCAATATCCCGTAAAATGGACAACAGAAAGAACGCTTTCATCGGTTCATTACCTCGATCGAATTGAAGCAATTGAACTTTTGGCTCAGCAAGAAGACCTTGGTAAAAAAGAGCTTGAGGCAATTCTAGTAAATGAAAGTTCTGTTCATGGAATTGCAACAGCTATTTCAAAAGTTTCTGATTGGACCAGAAGTGCAGAATTAGTGAGAGCTAAGGTTATTGCCGATACTAGTTCAGTAATTAAAGAAGCATTTATTAGAACTGCCAATTGGGAGGATGAAGATAACAAGGCGCTTTTATCTGAATTAATTTTAGATCCAAACAACAAGGTAGTAAGTGCAGCTTTGAATAAAGTGTTGGAGCAAGATTTATTAGATATTGTTAATTCTGAAGAGCTATATGAGAGAATTCAATCTTATCCAGACCTTTTATTAGACTATGCTCAATACCTATTTAAGTCTGGAGATAAAAACAAAGCAATTGAATTATTTGTAGGCCTAACACATCCATCACAACCGTTTTGGGTAAGAACAGATGCCTTTGAAATAGTAGCTGTTTTAGACTATTTAGATGATGAAATTGTAGCAAACTTCAATCAAGGAATGACATCTTTTAACTGGCGACTTCGCTCAAGTGCTATCAAAACTTGGAAAGAAATCTCAAGTGAATCAAAGTCTGCTTACTTGAAAGATGCAGTAAATGAAGATGTTAAGGCTTTGTTTGAAGTGAACGAGCAAATAATTCAAAAATAATCCGAAGAAGTTAAAATTAATTCTACATTTGCACCCCGCTTTTGAAAAGGAGTGGTTGTTTTGGTTAAATTAGGGTTAGGTTAAAAATAAAAACCCGGGTGGAAGCCCGGGTTTTTTGTTTATTTAAAGATTTACTTTTTAAATTTCTTGTAACCACCAATAACTGCACCAGCAATTACCAGAGTAGAAATCCCCAAATCAATTGGAGCGCCTGGATCAGGATCAACCCCACCGTCTGGAGGAGGAGGACAAAATGATAATTCAGGCAAAAGTAAAAATGTAGCTACCAAAGTGAGGGGTAAGATCAACTTTCGCATCATAAATAAAAGGTTTAAAAGGACTTCAAAGATAAACCTTTTTTTCAGTATAAAGAGGCTGATTTAAGGTATAAGGTGTAAATTATAGGTATTAAGATGTTAAATAAAGGTACTAGTATGAGAAGTTCTCAGAGTGGTTGGCAACGTCAACACTCCAAGCATCGGGTTTATCAGCAAACCATTGTTTGGTTTGAGCCCACACTGTTTTGAACAGTTCACTGTGCCTGTAATTCTCTAAATCATAAGGTGACTCCCAGAAGCTATAGGTAAAGAAAATATTTCCACCCTCTATGGTTTGAAGAAGCTGAACTCCTTTACAACCCGGGAAATTTCCAATGAATTCTTTTTTTTCATCAAACATGGTTTTAAAGTCGTCCACGTATTGGGGATCAAAAGTCATTTTAACGATGCGTATCATAATTAAGTTGTTTGGAAAAAGTCAATCATAACGCTATCGTTTACTCGTAAACCTAATAGTTGTGAAGCTGAGCCCGAGTTAATAGCGACTTCTAAATATCCAGTATTTCCAAAGAATCCAACCAATTCACCTTCAGGAACATCATCGTAATTATTGCTGATTTCTTGAAGCGAAAAACCAGGAGATCTAAAGTTAATTCTCAACGGTCTGTTTCTGCTGACTTGTTTGAAAATCTCTTGCTGAATGTTCGTGATCAAATTACCGTAAGTATCAACATGTTGGATAACTCCTTTGATACCCGTTTCATGAACAATGGGTTCAAAAGACATTACACGATTTACATCTTGTTTAGGAGATCCCATCACTTCTAAAGTTCCACCTCTAGCAATATGGCAAGCTGCTTTTGCAAATACATCACGAAGTGGAAAAGTAGAGCCTTCTTCAGTAGCAATGCGCAAACTGAAAACTTTTTCAGGAGCTTGATCAAAAATGAGTGAAAACATGCCGTTATCGGCACCAATAAAATAATGGCCTTTGTATAAAGCAACAATGTGATCTACCCAATCACTGGCAAATGGTCGAACACCAATTAAATGGATAGTTCCAACAGGAAAAGAAGCAAATGCATTTTTTACAATAAAAGCTGCCTGAGCCATGTTGTATTTCTCAATATGATGAGTAACATCAACAATTACAGCCTGTGGAACTTCACTGTAAATAGATCCTTTTACACTGGCCACGTAATGATCGGTTACGCCAAGGTCAGATGTGAGTGTAATGAAGGACATATGAATACCGTTATAAACTGATTTTTCGGTTAAATTTGCTCACACGAAAGTAGCAAATGTTTTATCTGAATTCGATTAACCAATTAGAATTTGCAAGAAGTATCTATCCAATTTGAAAGTGCAAACCCTGTTGAAATATTTGGGGTTAACAATGCGCACATAAATATCATTAAGAAATATTTTCCAAAGCTTAAGTTAATAGCTCGTGGAACTGAGTTAACTGCGCTTGGATCAAAGGCTGAGTTGAAGCGTTTTGAAACCAAAATGAAGCAACTTCAAGATCATTATTCCAAAAAAAGTCATCTTACTGCTGGCAGTATAGAGATGTTGCTTGGTGATAATTCTGAAGAGTTAACCGAACGATCTGAAAAGATGGACGATGTTTTGGTTTACGGAACAAGCGGCAATCTCATTAGGGCTAAAACTGTTAATCAGCAGAAAATTGTAGAAACTTCAGATAAGAATGATCTGCTTTTTGCAATTGGTCCAGCTGGAACTGGTAAAACGTATACTGCTGTTGCATTGGCTGTTCGAGCGCTAAAAAACAAAGAGGTTAGAAGAATTATTCTTACTAGACCAGCTGTTGAAGCAGGTGAGCACTTGGGTTTTTTGCCGGGTGATTTGAAAGAAAAACTCGATCCATACTTACAGCCTTTATATGATGCGCTCAGAGATATGATTCCGTCAGATCGCTTAGATGCATTCTTAGAAAAAGGGATCATACAAATTGCTCCTTTGGCATTTATGCGTGGTAGAACACTTGATCACGCTTTTGTGATTCTAGATGAAGCTCAGAATGCGACTAAAAGTCAAATGAAAATGTTCTTAACTCGAATGGGAACCAGTGCTAAGTTTATTATCACTGGAGATAAATCTCAAGTGGATTTGCCTAAATCTCAAATGTCGGGTTTGATGCATGCTGTTTACCTTTTAAAGGATGTAAAAGGAATTGGAGTTGTTCAGTTGGATGAACGCGATGTAATTCGCCACCAATTGGTTAAGAATATCATTGATGCCTACGGAAAAGACGAAGAAAAAGACAATACTGAAAAAAATAAGAAATAATGGGACAGGCTTTAACGCAATCTAATTTTCAATTTCCGAATCAAACGGATGTATACAAGGGAAAAGTTAGAGATGTTTACACGCTAAACAACGGTTTGGTTGTGATGGTTGCCAGCGATAGAATTAGTGCGTTTGATGTAATTCTACCCAAAGGAATTCCGTTTAAAGGTCAGGTGTTGAATCAAATTGCAGCAAGCTTTTTAGATGCAACTTCAGACATTGTTCCAAACTGGAAAAAAGCAACTCCAGACCCTAACGTAACAGTTGGTTTAAAATGCACACCAATCAAATTGGAGATGGTTATTCGTGGTTATTTATCAGGCCATGCTTGGAGAACTTACAAAAGTGGTGAGCGTGTTTTGTGTGGTGTTACGATGCCAGAAGGGATGAAAGAAAACGATCGTTTTCCTGAGCCAATCATTACTCCAGCAAGCAAGGCAGATGAAGGTCATGATGAGGATATCTCAGAAGCTGAAATTTTAGCGAAAGAAATCGTTTCGGTTGAGCAGTGGGAAACCTTGAAAAAATATACCAGAGCTTTGTTTCAACGTGGAACTGAAATTGCTGCAAAACACGGTTTGATTTTGGTGGATACCAAATATGAGTTTGGTTTAGATGAGAATGGAAACATCACTTTGATTGATGAAATTCATACGCCAGATTCATCACGTTATTTCTATGCTGACGGCTATCAAGAGCGTCAAGATAAAGACGAGAAACAAAAGCAATTATCCAAAGAATTCGTTCGTGAGTGGTTAATGGAAAATGGATTTCAAGGTTTAGATGGTCAGCAAGTACCAAACATGCCTGAAGAATTTGTGAATACAGTAACCGAACGTTACATCGAGTTGTTTGAGAAGGTAACAGGTTCATCTTTCGAAAGAGCCAATACCGATAATATAGAAGCTAGAATTGAGAAAAATGTAGTGGAGTACTTAAACTCGCTTTAAACTCAAATTCAACAATAAACGAAGGCCGTCAATTTGATGGCCTTTTTTATTTTCGGAGAAACTGATATAGAATGAAAAAACCATTAATGCTGATCCTTTCCATATTTCTTTTCCACTTCAGTTTCTCTCAGATAAATCATAATATAGAAAGTGCAAAGATTCACTCAACGGAAGATAGACTCAGATATGAAAATATGTGGGTGGACTCAATCAAAGAAGTTGATTTAGCTGACTTTGTAGCTGATAGCTTATTGGGTTCTGAAATTCAATTGTTTTATTATACCAATAGGTTGTGTATACCATGTGTCGAAAACATGGTGGTTTTAGATTCTGTTGGTATTCTATTACCTGAGGTTCCAATTTACAGTTTTTACAACGATGAAAAATATCTAGACAGTAATAGTTATACCTCAATTGGAGTTCAACCAGAATTAGCTAAAGCGCTCATGTGTTATGCAACTCCAACTATTTTTGTTGTGAAAAACAACCATGTTTGTTCAATCAAAAGTGGAGGTCCGGGTATTGATCCAAAGTATGAATTTCATGTCACTCAATTAATTAATAAGATCAAATCGTGTAAAGAATAGCAATAGGTTTATTGATTTATTTTTAAGCTGTATATGTCAATCCAACAAATTCTCAAAAGACCTTATCCTGTAGGAATTAAAAAGTGGCCGATGATTATCGCCATTAGTATTTTCATTGGGCTGTTTTTAATGATCTTTCAACCGTTTGGATTGCAGTTTATCGAAATGGAAAACAAGCGATTGTTTTTGTTGGGGTACGGCTTGATCACTTTTGCTTGTTTGGTGCTCAATTTGATTCTGCTACCTCTCATTTTCACCGATAATTTTTCAGAAGACAACTGGACGGTACAACGCCACATCATTTGGTTGATGGTAGATATCGTGCTGATAGCTGCTGGTAACTACTTGTATTCTGTGGCTTTTCAGGTTTTTCCTTGGGTAGGTATTGATGGCTTTTTAAGGTTTGTTGGATTCACCATTCCTATTGGGTTATTTCCAGCCGTTATTTTGACTTTCATTCAGCAGAATCGCTATTTGAAAAACAACTTGGCCGCTTCACTAGAAATCAATCAATCCATTTCGCATAAAGAAGAACACATTGTTGCTGAGACAAGTCATTTGAAATTGGATTCAGGAAATCAATCTTTTGATTTTGCATACAACCAAATCGTGTATATCGAGTCAGATGGGAACTATGTAAAAGTTCATTTTTTGGAAGCGGACAAAGTGCGCTTTGAGTTGATAAGAAATACGCTCAAAAATGTGTCTGATTTGATTGAAGGAGAAAAGCTATTTCGATGTCATCGAGCCTTTATTGTCAACTTAGATTATGTAGAAAAAGTAGATGGAAATTCTCAAGGTTACACGCTTCAATTAAACCATTCTGAAACTCAAATTCCAGTCTCAAGGAGTTACACCAAGTCATTTAAAGAAGCGATGATTCACCTGATTGAAGGTTAGAATCTCATCACAAAACTTGTTTTTCGTCACAAGGCTTATGCAGCTTATCACAAAGGCTTGCATTCTATCCCATTAATATTGTATTCCAGTGAGTTGTGGTTAATGTTGTTCAACGATTTGAAACAACCAAAATCACAAAAATGGAAACTCTAATTACAATTTTAATCATCATTCATGCCTCATTTGGAGGTTTCGCATTATTAGCAGCAACAATTGCCATGATTGCTGAAAAAGGGAAAAAGCTACACGGCAAATCAGGGTTGGTTTTTTATTACTCGATGCTGGCTTGTGGAGGCTCGGCCTTTGTTATTTCCGTTTTACCAGGGCATGAAAATCCATTTCTTTTTGCCGTTGGAATCTTCAGTTTATTTTTCGTTATCACAGGATATCGAGCACTTCGATTTAAGAAAAAGAACATCTCCTTATCAGTTGATAAGGTGATAGCTGTTGTTGTAATTATTAGTGGAGTTTTAATGATTTCACTTCCACTTATTCTTCAATCTCAAATCAATATTGTACTGTCGGTTTTTGGAGCAGTTGGGATTTTCTTCTCTATTCAAGATTTGAGACTGTATCAAACTCCTGAGAGATTAAAAGAAAAATGGTTGATTCAACATTTAACTCGCATGATGGGTGGATTTATTTCTGCAGTAACCGCATTTGTGGTGGTTAATCAACTGTTACCAGGTATTGTTGCGTGGCTTTTACCCGGAGCTATTGGTAGCGTAGTTATTTCTTATTGGGTTAGAAAAACGATAAAGTCTAAAACTGCTGTGCAATGAGAGGGTTGAGTATCCTTTTTTTTCTCTTGATTTCGAATTCAATGTTAGCTCAAGTTTATACTGAAAAACAGACTCGACACAGATTTGCTCAATTGAATTTCGGAATTGATTTGGCTGTGAACTCTACAGGGAATTCTTTCTACCAAAATCAGTTTGGAGAAAAAGAGAAGTTAAAAATCCCGACATCAATTCAGCCTAGATTAATTTTTGGAGGAACACACTTTTGGGGACATGCAGATTTTACGTTGTCGATTCCATTGCACCATCAAACATTTAAAAGTGATAATCAAACCATAAACTATAGAACGGGAGTTGAAACGGCTCTTAAGTTTTATCCATGGAGAATTGAAAATAGAAAGCTTCGTCTATATATAGGAGTTGCCATGCATGTATTCGAATATGAGCAAGATAACGGTTTCTTGAATTGGGGTGATGGTCCTAATCTTCAACTAACTAGATATCCAATTTTAAGTGGATTAACTTATAATCTTAACAATCAACTTTTTGAATTGGGCGTATCGTATAATTTTCAAAATTCGACCTCTTATTACTACACTCAAAACCAGCGTGAAATATCAAATCTACCGAGTTTTCAGTTTCATTTTTCATACCGCTTTATGATTGATACGTCCATTTCAGCAGAAGAAGGTTGGGAGTCTGGGGAAACCAGAGAAATCACTGAAAAATTAGCAGGTAAAAAGCGACTCAATAGAGTATTTGTTGGAGCTGGATTGTCTAGTGTTTTTTGGCTCGACAAAAGTGAATATAACACTCAGAATCATCCTTCAGTCGAGAAATTTCAAATTAGTATTTTTCCGGATTTATCGGTTGGTTATTATTTCTACAAACCAGATCTAAACATTGCATTTGCATATAGAAATTACAAGGCTAAAACAGGTGCCTATGGTGTTGATCAAGAAGCCAAGAGAATGTCTTTAGGACTTGAAGTAACCAAATTTCTTTTTGATTATCACGGTTTTGCACCCTTTGTAGGACCTATTTTCAGTTGGGAAGATCTAAATTTTAAACAGCGCCAAAATGGTGCAGAGACTATTGATGCAAGTAATAGCAAACTAACCTACGGTATTACATTTGGCTGGGACATTCGTATCAATCAACTCCAATCGTGGTTGTTAAGAACCAACCTGAGGTGGAGCCCACAATTAGAGCTTGACATAGAGCAATCAACTCCTATGTTATTTAATAGTTTAGAGTTTAACTTTATACAGTTAGTGGTTTTTCCAGAGAGGATGTTTTAACAATTGTTGTGAAACAAGCTATTGATTGATAGTGAGTTGCGGGCTAATTTAGCCATCAACTAATTATCAAAACAATGAAAAATACATTACTAACCTGTTTATTATTTGCATTATCCGCATCTACAATTTTTGCTCAAGAGCAGCTAACAACTACCTCTCAAGAAAGAGAAACTCTTATTCAATACAGTCAGACTTATCCCACTGATATCACAAAGAAGTTTAAGCGCAAATCAGATTTACCACCAAGAAGCTCTATCAGTGTTGGTGTTGGATATGGCGCATCACTTTTAGGTATTGAAGGTAGTTATAGGTTAACGCCAAGAATTGGTCTCTCTGCGGGCCTCGGTTATCGAGGATTTACAGCAGGAGTGAAATATCACTTTCGAACGTATTCTATGTCTGGTGCATATGTGGCATTAACCTATAGGAATGGAGGTTTTAATACTTATAACCAATCAGTTGGGCCTATAGTTGGATATGTATTTGGTTTTGGACAAAAACAAAGAATAGGTTGGATGGTTCAAGGTGGGATTCACGCCCTAACAACTAAATATTCTACCTCAAATGATTGGTTAATCAAAGATGTATCAACATTTATTACATTCAGTACTGGGTTGACAATAAAACTTGGGAAATAATGATTTGTAAGAAATAAAAAAGCCCCAGAATTGGGGCTTTTTACATATTAATATTTCTTTTCGTGAACCGTTACAGCCCTTCCCGAAGGATCTTTTCTATTATTGAAAGATTCATCCCAAGCTAAAGCTTCTGCAGTACTGCATGCAATGGAAGGTACCGAAGGAACACTTTTAGCCGCTGCTTCTGAAGGGAAATGCTCATCAAAAATACTGCGGTAATAAAACTCTTCTTTACTCATTGGAGTTTGAAAAGGAAAACGGTGATGTGCATTCTCCATTTGTTCATCTGATACTTCAGATTCAACTATTTCTTTCAAAGTATCAATCCAAGAATATCCCACACCATCGGAGAATTGCTCTTTTTGTCGCCAAGCTACGCTTTCTGGTAAATAAGCTTCAAATGCTTTTCGCAATACCCATTTTTCCATGCGTTCACCAGTAATCATTTTGTCTTGAGGATTGAGGCGCATAGCAACATCAATAAATTCTTTATCTAAGAAAGGAACTCGTCCTTCAATTCCCCAAGAAGCCAGAGATTTATTGGCTCTCAGACAATCATACATGTGTAGTTTATCAATTTTGCGAAGTGTTTCTTCATGAAATTCTTTGGCATTTGGAGCTTTGTGGAAATACAAATAGCCGCCAAATAATTCATCAGATCCTTCGCCTGAAAGCACCATTTTAATCCCCATAGATTTAATAACTCTTGCCATTAAATACATGGGTGTAGATGCTCTCACAGTTGTAACGTCATAGGTTTCTAAGTAATAAATTACATCGCGAAGCGCATCTAAGCCCTCTTGAATGGTAAATACAATTTCATGATGTACAGTTCCTATGTGTTCAGCTACTTTTCTGGCAGCGGTTAAATCTGGTGAACCTTCCAAGCCTATAGCAAAAGAGTGGAGTTGTGGCCACCAAGCTTCATTTTCATCTTCACTTTCAATGCGTTTTCTGGCAAATTTTTTAGCTAAAGCTGAGGTGATGGATGAGTCTAATCCGCCAGAGAGCAAAACTCCATAAGGTACGTCCGACATTAATTGACGTTTCACTGCCGCTTCTAATGCATCATGAAGAGCTTGGATTCCTGCTTCTGGTTTTTCTTTCACAGCATCGTATTCCATCCAATCTCTTTTGTACCAACGAATCAACTGATCTTGCTTGCTAGAGTAATAATGTCCCGGAGGAAATAACTCAATTTTGGTACAAACCCCTTCAAGCGCTTTCAACTCAGATGCAACGTAAAAGGTTCCATTTTTATCCCAACCCATGTATAGTGGGATAATCCCAATATGATCTCGAGCAATGAGGTATTCGTCTTTTTCAGAATCGTACAATGCAAATCCGAAGATCCCATTCAAATCATCCAAAAAATCAGCACCCTTTTCTTGGTACAATGCCAGTATCACTTCACAATCAGATTGTGTTTTAAATGCATATTTATCTTGGTATTGATTTCGAAGTTCTCGATGATTATAGATTTCGCCATTTACTGCTAAAATGACTTTTCCGTTTGGACTATAAAGCGGTTGTTTCCCAGATGCTGGATCAACAATGGCTAATCGCTCATGAGCTAAAATAGCTTTGTCATCGGCATGTATTCCGCTCCAATCTGGCCCGCGATGTCTGATTTTTCGAGACATTTCTAATAGCTGAGCACGTAGCTCTTGCGGGTCACTTTTGATATCAAAAGCACATACAATACCACACATGGTTAAATGATTTAGTTAAAAACACGGTTATAATTCTGAAATATACAGAATAGTATGATTGATTTGATAGAAGAATGAATAAACGAGCTGTTAATTTTGTTGTAATCTGGAGGGCATAAAAAAAGCCCCGCCTAAGCAGAGCTTCTTCAAATATATAGATGGAATTGGTTGGATTAAGCTTTCATACCGCCATCAACTGAAATGGTGGTTCCATTTACATAACTACTTTCATCAGAGAATAAGAATGCAGCCATATTACTAATGTCTTCAGGTTGTGCATATCGTTTTAATGGAACTGCTTCTTCCATCATTTTCTTTACTTCATCTCCATGTCCTGGATTCATACCATCTTCTAACGAACGCATCATACGGTTATCCACAACACCTGGGTGTACACTGTTTACGCGTATTTTTCTAGCTCCTAACTCTAAAGCTGCTGTACGCATAATTCCAATTACTGCATGCTTACTGGTAATGTATCCTACCATACCTGGACTTCCTTGTAAGCCAGCTACCGATGAGGTGATTACAATGCTACCACCATCAACAATATGAGGAATTACATATTTCATTCCTAGGTAAACACCTTTAACGTTTACGGCAATAACCTTGTCAAATACTTCTTCAGGATAATCTTGCATTGGGCTAACAACACCTTCAATTCCGGCATTATTAAAGAAGAAATTGATTTTTCCATAGCGTGAAACACAAGTATCAACGTATTTTTTATTGTCAGCACTTTTGGTGACATCAGCCACTTCATAAGAGATTTCTAAACCTGCAGCTTTAGCTTCTTGTTCTTTCTCTTTTAAAGCATCTTCGTTAATGTCAACGATTAAAACTTTAGCTCCATTTTCTGCTAAATTTTTAGCTGTAACAAATCCTATACTTCCTGATCCACCAGTAACGATGGCTACTTTACCTTCAAACTTATTCATGATTCTTGTTTTGAGATTCTTATGTAAGATTAAAGAATGCTAATAAAGGCTAGGTAATCAATATTATGGATAAAATATACAGAATCAAGGATTTGGCCTAATCATATGATAATCACCTCTCTTATAGTTTGAATCTGGGCTTTCAATTTTGGTGAAACCGAGTTTTTCGTATAGTTTGATGGCAGGAATTAGTCCTGAATTGGTTACCAAGTAAATGGGTTTAGAGCTTTTTGATACTCCATGCTTAATAATTGATTTTCCGAGTAAAAATCCAATTCCATGGCCTTGAGCTAATGGAGAAACAGCCATTTTAGCTAATTCAAAGTCAAATTTTGGATTATCCAGTTTTTGCAATGCACAAACACCAATAGGCTCATGGTTCAATAAGGCTACTTTTATGATGCCGCCACGATCTATTATATATTCTTGAGGATTATTTAGTGGCAAAAGATCGGCCTCTTCAATTTCAAAGTATTTAGTTATCCAATCTTCATTTAGTTTTTTAAAGTGTGGAGCATACTTACCTATAAAATCCACAATTTGAATATCTGTTTCCATTTAGTAATTGATCTGATTTCAATAACGTGCGATAGATATGAATAATGTGAGTAATTTCAAGAATTGGTTAAATGGTTGGTTTTTACCTGATTTGGGTTGGTCGTTATTCGCTTACATATCAGTTATTTAGTGGTAATAAACCTCAATCATTATGAAAAACGATTTATCTAAAGTAAAAACAGGGATGGTGAAGATGTCAATTTTCTATCCCAACGGAGCAGATACCACTTTCGATTTTGATTATTATGCTAATAAGCATTTAGCCAATTTTGCAGAAGTTTTAGGTGATGACCTAATGGGTATGGAAATTGAAAAAGCAATTGGTTCTGCCAATCCAGATGAGTTGCCCCAATTTGTTGCCGTAGGAACAATTTACTGTAAAAATATGGCGGTGATTTCAAAAGCTATGGAGAAAGTAGGGGCGCACTTGAATCAAGACATCCCGAATTATACCAATGTGATGCCTCAAATTATGTTTAGTGAGGTAGTTGATTTAAAAAGCTAAATATTAACTATTGAATAAACATTTCAGGTTATTTTTCATTTCTAAAGAAGTGTTCAATTCTAATCTATTAAATGTGATGAAAAAAAGATACCTGAGTTTATTAACCGTATTATTTCTGTCCACAGTTTCAGCTTTAGCTCAAACATTTACTCTTAAGAGTGAAACTTTGGGTGGACAAGCTACAAACAAAGAATTTGCCAACACATTTGGTTGTACAGGCGAGAATATTTCTCCTGAACTTCATTGGGAAAATGCTCCTGAAGGAACTAAGAGTTTTGCAATTACTGTTTACGATCCAGATGCACCAACTGGAAGTGGGTTTTGGCACTGGGTAGTAACAGATATTCCTGCTGATATGAATGCATTGAAAGAGGGAATTAGTGGTGAGCTACCAAAAGGTATTGTTGAGTCTAGGACAGATTATGGAGCTGCTGGTTACGGTGGGCCTTGTCCACCAGAAGGCGATAGACCTCATGCTTACATTGTTACTGTTTTTGCACTTAAAACAGATAAGCTTGGTTTAGATCCAAATACACCACCAGCTGTGGTTGGATTTAATTTAAATGCTAATGTCATTGAAAAAGCATCTATCGTTTTTTATGGTCAGCGATAATTAATTTTTACAATCATATTTGGAAGCCCCTTGTTTCAAGGGGCTTTTTTATTTTATGAAGTAAACATCTTCTTAAAAACACCGTTAAGTGTACCTTAATCCGATTTCATGAGTCTTAAAAAAGTAAAATATTCCATTCTAGAATTAGCTCCAGTTCAACTTGATAAATCTATTCCCGAAGTTTTTGAAAGCACGTTAAAACTAGCTCAAGAAGTGGAGTCTTTTGGGTATTCCCGATTTTGGTTGGCTGAGCACCACAACATGAAAAGTATTGCCAGTGCTGCTACACCTGTATTAATTGGTCATATTGCTCAGGGTACTACCAAAATAAGAGTCGGTTCGGGAGGAATTATGTTGCCCAATCACTCACCGTTAATTGTTGCCGAACAATTCGGCACTTTAGGTCATTTATATCCCAATCGGATAGATTTGGGTTTGGGTAGAGCTCCAGGAACAGATCAGGTAACTGCACATGCCATTCGTTCAGATCGAATGCAATCTGTACATCGTTTTCCAGATGAAATTCAAAAAATTCAATCGTTTTTTTCAAGCGACAATGAGGATCAAGCAGTAAGAGCTTATGTAGCTGAAGGGGTTGAAATGCCTTTGTACATTTTAGGATCTAGTACCGATAGTGCACATGTGGCAGCCGCATTAGGGTTGCCTTATGTATTTGCTAGCCATTTTGCACCCAATCAGTTGATGCAAGCATTAGCGATTTACAGAAGTGAGTTTAAACCATCAAATCAATTGAAAGAACCATACGCAATAGCTGGGATTAATGTAATTGCTGCTGATACTGAAAAAGAGGCTAAACGCATTTCCACATCCATGATTCGAATGGCTGTAAGTGTAATGACTGGTAAAATTGATTATGTACAACCTCCAACTGATTTTGATGGAGAGTTGAAAGAGATATTTGAACATCCTGCGTTTCAGAGTAAATTCAAATATGCCTTCATTGGAGATAAAGATCAGGTTAAAGCTAAAACGGAACAGTTTATTGCTGAAACAGGAGTAGACGAATTAATTGTAGCTACTCAAATTTATGATTCTGAAGATCGTATCAAGTCATACAAGCTCTTTTCAGAGATAATGAATTCGTAAAACGTATTCTTACTTAGCTGCTAAATCAGAAATATTAATTAATTTAGTTGCGCACAATTAAATAGTGTAAAATGAATAAACTTGCTTTGAGTAATCAATTGTGTTTTTCTGTTTATGCTGTATCAAGGCATATAACAAGTCTGTATAGGTCAATACTTGAAGAACTTGATATTACATATCCACAGTATTTGGTTATGTTGATTATGTGGGAGCAGTCTGAAGTCACTGTAAAGCAATTAGGTGAGCAATTGTATTTAGATAGTGGAACTTTAACTCCGCTCTTAAAAAGACTGGAACAAAAGGAATTGATAATTAGAGAAAGAAGTAAAACAGATGAGCGATCTGTGATAGTAACATTAACAGAGTTAGGAAGATCTAAAAGAGAACACGCAAAATGTATTCCTGAAAATATTTTTAAAGCATTAAATATTTCGCCTGAGGAATATTATTCGATTAAAAATCAATTAGATAGTATATTGAAAAACAAATAGAACTATGAAGACGACTACCGTACAAAACATTTTCAGAATAGTATTGGGTTTAGCTATGACATACGCTGGGGTTACTCATTTAACCGTAGCAAGAGAAGAGTTTCAGGCTCAAGTACCAACCTGGGTGCCTATTGGAGTTGACTTGGTTGTGATATTATCAGGAATAGTTGAGATTGGATTGGGATTAGGAATGGTTTTCTTGAAAAAGTACAGAGCACAAGTAGGTTTGGCATTAGCTCTGTTTTACGTTCTAATTTTTCCAGGTAACATTGCTCAATACATTCATCATAGAGATGCCTTTGGATTAGATACTGATACTGCAAGATTGATACGCTTGTTTTTTCAACCAGTATTAATAGCCTGGGCTTTATGGTCAACCAACGCGTTGAAGTGGTGGAAGAATAGAAGATCTTGATTAGCTGCTAAGCATAATCATTATTAACGGCCCATTTAACTAATCCAGCAAGATTTTTTACTTGAAGTTTACGGAATAGATTTGCTCGATGAGATTCTACAGTATGGAAACTGATAAACAACTCTTCAGCAATTTGCTTGGTACTTTTTTCATTGGCAAGTAGTTTTAAAACGTCTACTTCTCGAGTGCTTAAATCTGGAAAAAGAGGTGAGTCTTCTTGTTTTGTAACAGTGTTTGGATCTACCGATTCAGCTAAGTATTGATTTCCTTTTAGAACTGTTTGAATGGCGGTTAGAAGTTCCTTTTTGCTAGTAGATTTCAATACATAACCATCAGCACCATATTTGAGCATTTGCTTAACAAAGCGCTTTTCATCAAACTGGGTAAGGGCAATTACTTTAACAGATGGAAAATCAGCCTTGATAACCTTCAAGCATTCAATACCATCCATTACAGGCATATTGATGTCTAATAAAACCACGTCAGGAACCTGACTTTTAATTTGTTCCAAACATTCCACTCCATTACGGGCTTCATCCCAAATTTGAATCCAATCTACATCGCTTAGGATAGATCGAATACCATCTTTAAAAATTTGATGGTCGTCACACACAAGTACATCAATAATATTGGGTTGAATTGACTTTAAATCAGGGTTCGCTGACATGGTTTTTGTACTATTTATATAAAGTTAAAACTTTGAATCTATTCACGAATATGAAAAGAAACGAAAAATGATCATCACCCAAGGTTAGGTTTGTTCTGAAATACTATCGGGCGATGATCATATTTGGGCAAGGTAGAGTAATGGTGTAGGTGGTGTCACATATCTATTACTATATCCCAAAAGTGTCTATTCAAAACGGAAGCTTCAATAGCTGAAATCTACTAATTATCCTTCTCAGGTGTAAATGAGATGGTATAGCTCACGCCATGATTGGGGCTAGAGTCTAGCTTTAGATCAGCATGTATAAAGCTGGCTCTACTCTTGATACCTGATAAACCTATATTTGATTTATCATCCAACTTATTTACTTCAAATCCAGCTCCATCATCTTTGTATACAAGAGTAACTTGA
>CAJWSQ010000011.1 GCA_913045895.1 uncultured Flavobacteriales bacterium
CCTCAAACTCATCGCGAAATATAGCTCGTGGTGCCTTTTGGATTCATGCAATAAGTATGGTAGGTATTGTGGTAACGCTGTTTATCATGCTTACTGGTCAGATGTTTGAGTACCATTACATTTGGCAACATTCTAATTCGGCATTAGAGTCTAGATACATCTTCTCTGCTTTCTGGGAAGGCCAGGAGGGAAGTACCATTCTCTGGTTGTTTTGGCAAGCTGTTTTGGGTGTTATATTAATGTATTCTTCTAAGAAGTGGGAATTTCCTGTAATGGCTGTTTATGCCAGTGCTCAGGTATTTCTTTTAACCATGATCTTAGGAATTTATATTGGTGATGCCAATGTGGGAAGTTCGCCTTTCAATATATTATTAAGAGATCACCCAGATTTTGCTTTTCTACCATTTATTCAAAGTGCTAATTACTTAGAAACCATTGATGGTAGAGGTTTAAATCCATTACTTCAAAACTATTGGATGACAATTCACCCGCCAACCTTATTCTTAGGTTTCGCATCTACGCTAGTTCCATTTGCTTATGCCATTGCAGGGCTGTGGAAGAAAGATTACACAGGTTGGTTCAGAGCTGCAATGCCTTGGACATTCTTCAGTATTATGATTCTTGGAACAGGAATTTTAATGGGAGGTGCTTGGGCTTATGAATCACTATCATTTGGTGGTTTTTGGGCTTGGGATCCTGTTGAGAATGCCTCATTAGTTCCATGGTTAACACTTGTTGGAGGTGGTCACTTATTGTTGATTCCTAAGAATAAAGGAGGAACTTTATTCTCAACTTACTTCCTGATTTTATTGACATACATCCTCATTTTGTACTCTACATTCTTAACCAAAAGTGGGGTGTTGGGCGAGAGTTCTGTTCACGCATTTACCGATTTAGGATTAAGCGGTCAGTTGGTATTTATCTTCGGGTTGTATTTCATTTTAGGAATGGGATTGTTGATCTACCGATTCAAAGATTTCCCGAAAAGCAAAAAAGAAGACAACTTACTTTCTCGTGAATTTTGGATTTTCATAGCAGCATTGGTGCTTTTACTTTCTGCATTCCAAATTACGTTCTCAACATCTATTCCTGTTTGGAATAAATTGTTCGGAACAAACATGGCTCCACCAGCTGATCCAAATGCACACTACAATGGTTTCCAAATGCCATTTGCAATTATCATTGGGCTGATTGTTGGTTTTACACAGTTCTTGAATTACAAGAAAACAGATGCAAAACGCTTTTCATCTCAAATGTTGAGAGATACTATTATCTCTTTGGTTTTAACCATTGTCATTGGTATTCTATTAGAACTTGATCAACCGCTGTTGATGACCATGTTGTTTACCAGTTTATTCGCAGTTATTGCCAATTTGGATTATTTAATCAAATCCATCAAGCGTAAATCAGCAGTAGGTTCATCCATTGCTCACGTTGGTTTTGGTTTGGTTTTATTGGGAGCTCTCATTTCTCAAGGTGCCTCAGAAACCATTTCTCAAAACTCCAGTAAATATGATGTTACTGTTCTTGATGAAGAATACAAGAACAACAAAAACATCTTGTTGATGAAAGAAGACACCCTCAAAATGGGTGATTATCTAGTGACTTACGCTGGTAAAGAAAAAGATGGAATTCACGTGTACTACAATGTGGTTTACATGGATTCTAACAAAAATGAAGCCTTTACATTAAAACCATTTGTTCAGTTGAACGACAGAATGGGGAATGTGGCTGAGCCAAGTACGAAGCATTTTTGGAGCAAAGACATCTTTACGTTTATCAAATATGCTGAGTTGGAAGAACGTAAAAGTGATGGTGATGATAAGTTTGAAGAACCAACCGATCATGAATTACACATGGGCGACACCATTTATGCTTCAAACGCAATTATCATTTTAGATAGCATTAGAGGAATTGAAAATCAAGATGAAAAAGTTAAACTTGGTTTGAATCCTGAAGATCTTTTGGTCAAGGGTTTTATTCGTATGTATGACTTTGATACAGAAGAACATCACTTATCACCATACTTTGCTGCACAAGGAATGCAAGTTGTTTCTTTCCCTGATGAAAACAGCAAATTAGGATTGAAATTAGAGATGGTTAAGATAGATCCATCAACTGAAACTATTGGGTTCAAGTTGTATGAGTCTAAATACAAAACCAAAGAATTTATCATCATGGAAGCCAAAGTATTCCCGAATATCAATATTCTGTGGATTGGTTCAATTTTGATGATTATTGGAACAGTAATCGCGATTTACACGCGTATTAAAGCTCGTATGGAAGCATGAAAAAGTTAGCCGTAACCATAATTGGGTCGGGTAACGTAGCTTCACATATGGGAAGAGCGCTAAATCCGTTTGTTGAAATTCGTCAGGTATACAGTAGACGACCATTTAGAGCTCAAAAATTAGCAGATGAATTAGGTGTTCCAGCAGTTTCTAATTGGGAAGAAATCAATACAGATAGCGATGTTTACATCGTAGCTGTAAAAGATGATGTCATTCAGACTTTGGCTGGTAAACTATCAGTAAAAGGAATCATTGCTCACACATCAGGAACGGTAAACATGGAGGTGCTTTCTCCGGTTTCACATCACTACGGAGTTTTTTATCCGTTGCAAACATTTTCTGAAGAACGAACTCCTGATTGGGATCGTATTCCAATGTTGTTAGAAGCTAGTGACGATGAATCGCTTCAGGTGCTACATACATTGGCCGATTTTTTATCTAATCAGGTTGAAGATGTAGATTCGAAGCAACGTGCCAAGTTGCATATTGGAGCTGTGTTTGCGAACAACTTCACCAATTATATGATGTATGTTGCACAAGACATCATGCGCGAAAGCAACATCAATGCTTCGCTTTTAAAACCGTTGGTTGAGGAGACTATTTCGAAATCATTTGACCACAATCCGAAAGACATTCAAACTGGGCCAGCACGTAGGGGAGATCAAAAAACCCTTGAAAAACATTTAAAAGCTCTTGCTGAATATCCTGCTTATGCCCAACTTTACGCCATAATCAGCCAGCAAATTCAAGATTTATATGAGTGATCATTATCTGAAGCTTTTACCCAAGGTAAAAGCCTTAGTCTTTGACGTTGACGGAGTATTTACCGATGGGAGCATGTTCATCATGCCGGGAATGGAAGTAATGCGATCTTTAAACGCACGCGATACTTACAGTGTGCGAAGAGCCGTTGATGCAGGATTGCACATCGGGGTGATAACCAGAGGTAGATCTGAAGATGTGAAAAAAGGTCTCGAAATGGTTGGTGTTCAAGATATCTCATTGGGTGCAATGGACAAATGGGATGTGTTGGAAACATGGAAATTCAGCTACGATTGGGATTTGAGCGAAGTGCTATACATGGGCGATGATATTCCTGATATTGATGTTTTAAAACATGTGGGAGTTCCTTGTTGTCCATCTGACGCAGTTCAAGAAGTACAAGATATGTGCAAATACATCTCACCATTTGAAGGTGGAAAAGGGTGTGTTCGTGATGTAATTGAAAAGGTGATGAAGGCTCAAGATTTATGGTAAAGCAATTTTTGAAGTCAATCCGCCCAATCAATCTATTGATGGTTTTGGTAACCATGTACACCATGCGTTTTGCCATTATCAAACCGTTGTTATTCATGCTCACCGATTTGGTGAATTATGATCTTGAGCTGATTTTATCCGAAACTCAATTCTTACTGTTGGTTTTGTCTGTCATTGCCATTGCAGCTGGAGGTTACATCATCAATGATCATCACGACCAAGAAGAAGATCGTGTGAATAAACCCAACAAGCTAAACACAACTTCTTTAACGGGGTACTACTTATTAACAGCAATTGGTTTAATCATAGGTTTTGGTTTAGCCTTCCAATTGGGGAATTACAACTACGGATTGTTCCATTTAGCTGCTGCAATATCCTTATGGTTTTACGCTACCTATTTTAAGGGAAGTATTCTGCTGGGGAATTTTATCATAGCGCTTTGTGTGGGAATGGTTCCTTTAGTTGTGGGAGTTTATGAAGTAACTCAACTTCAGTTTGCGTATCCAGATTTGGTAGATCAATTCCAGAATTTCAACTTCAATTTTGTGGCTTTTTGGATGGTTGGATATGCCGTATTTGGCTTCTTGTTTACACTTTCTCGTGAAGCAATTAAAGATGCCGAAGATTGGGAAGGAGATGCAAAAGCTGGGAAAAATACTTTGCCAGTTTCGTTTGGAATCAATGCATCTCGTATTTGGATCACATTGGTGAATTTATGCATCGTATACTCACTTTGGTACGTTTATAACAACTTCTTGAATGATAAGCTAACGCTGTTATTTGCTTCAATTTTATCTATGTTTCTAGTGATTCAAGCACTTCTTGTTTGGATGATTAAAACCCAAAAGAAATGGCATTTGCAAAGTACTTTGAGTAAAGTTTTTAGTGCTTTTGGATTGCTTTATGCTTTGGGTGTTGCTTACATGATGTATAACGGGATTTGGGCATGATTTCATTTGGAAATAAACAACTGGTTTTAGGTTCACAATCGCCACGTAGAAAACAATTATTGGTAGATTTGGGATTGGAATTTTCTACTGAGCCAATCAACGCTGATGAATCATTTCCTGTTGATATGCCCGTTAGAGAAGTAGCGGGATTTCTAGCTCGAAAAAAAGCAGAGGCTTATCCACAATCACTTTCAGATAAGATTTTAATTACTTCAGATACTACTGTTGTAATTGGTGATTTGATTTTAAACAAACCAGCTGATTTGGATGAAGCTCGAGAAATGTTACAACAATTGAGCAACAATCAACATGAAGTAATCAGTGGTGTTTGTATTTCTACACAAGATCAGGTGAAGTCTTTTTCAGTAACAACAGAAGTTACTTTTAGAGCTATTCAACCAGAAGAATTGGAGTATTATCTTGAAAAATACCAACCGCTTGATAAAGCTGGAGCATACGGTATTCAAGAGTGGATTGGGCAAGTAGCCATTACAGAACTCAAAGGCAGTTACTTCAATGTAGTGGGCCTACCAACAGCTGAGCTGTGGCAGGAACTACAATCGTTTGCTATTTAAAAGCTGAATCGTTCAGCAAAAGCTTTCAACTCAGTTTCTAAGTCTGTTTGTTCAGAAATCCCCAATAAAGCATTAACAGCTTCATTAGGTTTTACGCGCATTTCACGCATCGCTAAATGTTGGTTGATGAATATGAATTCCAATTGAGGAAGGATGTTTTTCAACGCTTCAACAACATCTAAAACCTGTAAATTCTTATCAACCAAATTGTAAATACCAGGTTCAATTCCAACAAATAAAGTTTCTGCTAAAGCTTTAGCTACTTTATCAATATGAATAAAAGCACGATGTTGGTGTCCGTTACCATGAATCGTAATTCGGTTGGCAAAATGCGCATCAAACATAAACTTGTTGATTACCGCATCAAATCGCATGCTTTTGTTGTATCCGTAGACATTGCCACAACGGTAAATGTAAGTGTCAATCTTTTCAGAAAGACGTTTCACATGGTCTTCTCCACGCCATTTAGAAACCCCGTAATATGTATGCGGATTTGTAGCTGTTGTATCGTCAACTAATTCGTTATTTGCTCCGTAAACACTGGTGCTACTCACAAAAATAAATTTCTTAACCGTTTCGGTTTCTTCAATAGCATAAATCAACTCAGCCGTACCCCAGTGATTGACCTGCTCGTAAAAATGAGGATCGGTATTATCAAAAGGTGTGGTCACCTTAGCGGCTAAATGATATACAGCATCAACACCTTTTAAGGCTTTACCTAATGCTCTTGAGTCAAGCAATTCACCTTTGATGAATTCTATTTTTTCAGCACCTTCAAATCGAGGCCCAATAAATAGATTGAAGTTGGCTCTGCTTAAATTATCGTAAACCGTAACCTTTTTTATTTCAGGTTTTTCGGCAAGTTGTTTCACCAATTGTGTACCAATGTATCCGGCACCTCCGGTAACTAAAATGTGCATCTTGTTATTTTACTAAATCGGTGTGTAAACCGCATTCAACTTTGTTTAATCCAAACCAACGAGCTTCGCGTTCGCTCATATTACCGCTAATTCTGCGAGTACAAGGTTCGCAGCCAATACTCACATAACCTTTGTCATCAAGTGGATGCTTAGGTAATTTGTATTCCTTGCGGTAATCGAAAATCATCTTACTGTTCCAGTCTAACATCGGGTGAAAGCGAACAGAATTATGTGGAGCTGGTTGCTCTACTTGCATGGCTTTACGAACAGCACTCTGATCGCCACGAATTCCATTAATCCAAACATCGTACTTCAACAATAACGAGTCAACAGGTTGTGTTTTATTGAGGTAACAACAGTGATCTGGATCAGAAGTAAACAGTAGTTTTCCCTCTGGATTACGTTGCATATAGCGCGGCATCGATGATTTTAAATCAATGATATTTAATCCAAACTCTTTTGCAATTTGATCTTTAAATGCTACTGTTTCAGGAAAGTGATATCCTGTATTGATAAACACCACAGGAACTTCAATATCCATGCGGCTAATCATGTGTAGCATCACCAAACTGTGAGTTTGAAAAGATGAAGTGGTAAAAAACGTCTTACCTTCGTCTTGGTAGCGTTTAAGTTGGTCTTGAAAAGCTTCAAATTCCATGTTGTGTGATAAAAGTCACAAATGTAACAACATGTACTTACTTTTGTTATTGAAAGCGGACAATTACATTTACTTAACAACTAGTATTACCGATAATTATTGACGCATAACCATTCGTTTTGTTAATTCGTTAGTCGTTTATGTGTTATAACATATAATTGAATTATATTTCAGAATTATGAGATCAATCAAACAAATATATAAAGCTGTAAAAGCAGACATTTCAGATTTAAAAACACACAGAGCTTTGCCTTTGAGAGAGATGGAGCAATTGGATCCATTTATCTTTTTAAATCACCATGGCCCACAAAAGTATAGTCCAGATAATTTCGGGATGCCATTTGGTCCGCATCCACATAGAGGATTTGAAACTCTTACAGTTATTATTGATGGAGATGTAAAGCACAAAGACTCGAGCGGTGGTGTGAGTGTAATTCACGAAGGTGGAATCCAGTGGATGACAGCTGGAAGTGGTTTGATTCACTCAGAGACTTCTTCAGATGAGTTTAAAGCTAATGGTGGTCAATTAGAGATTCTTCAACTTTGGATGAATCTTCCTGCCAAAATGAAAATGATTAAGCCTACTTATCAAGGGTTTGAGAAATCAAAAGTTCCATCATATACCAAAGATGGTGTAACTGTTGAAGCATACTCTGGTAAATGGGATGATGAAGTTCAAGGTCCTGCAAAAAGCGTAACCGATTTAAAAATTGGTTTAGTGAGACTAGATAAAGGTGCATCATACAAGTTCCCCGTTCCTGCTGATCACAAGATTTTATTTTATGTGATTAGAGGTAATGTTAATACAGGAAATGCTGATGTTCCGGCTATGCATACTGTTGAATTTAATGCTGAGTCTGGTGATGTTGAATTCACCGCAAATGAAGACAGTATTGTGTTTTTAGGACATGGAGCTCCATTGAATGATCCAATTGTAGCTTATGGGCCGTTTGTGATGAACACCGAAGATGAAATACGCCAAGCGTACTCAGATATGCAATCAGGTAAATTGGGTAGAATGAGACTTTGATAATTTCTCGCCTTTGTAAAACTTATAGCTTGTTAGTTCGTATTTAGTGAAGTAGAATTATTTTCGCAGATATGACAGTGAACAAACTCTTACAAAAGCTATTTGGTAAAAAATCTGATGATTTTTCAAAAGTACCTGTAGTTAGTGAGGAGTTGGTACGCTCTAGAAAAGAAGAGTGGGAGTATAGTGAGTGGCTTAGCACGGGGAAATATCGAGACTATATTGATAACCTCCAGCAAAACTTACAACTCAGAAAAGAAGGACTGCAACCAAGCATGGATGTGTACCTTCACCAATCACCTTCAGCAAACGGCTTTTTCTTTTGCAACAGAGGAGATTTTGGTAGCAAGTGCATGGGATACATGTTTGAGTATTTTAAAGATAAAATGCTTGATGCCAATTATTATCTTCAAAACAAAAGCAGGGAATACGAAGAAGAACCAGACCGGGTTAAGACTACAGAAATGTATGTTTTAAAACCCAGTCAAAGAGGAAGAAAAGAAGGCGAAACATTGAAGCATTACGGAAATGTAACGCTAGAATATGTTTTGATTGACGACAAACCCAGTTACTTAAAGGTGATGTCGAATACATACAACGACAGAAGTCACATTGAAATTCTTCCATTTGAAGAATTTTTAGATCATTTGTTGAAGTATTGAAAACAACTTTTTTAAAGCTCTAGACGTCATTGATTTGAATTTCCTATTTTCGAATAAATTACACGACTATGAAAAAGATCTTATCATTAGCAGTTTTATTAGTAGCCTTTCAATTCACTTTTGCTGGAGGTTTTGATGGAAAATACACTTCTGGAGCCTCAGTTGTTACATTATCACAAAATGAAGCTGCAGTAACAGGAACATTGGAACACAATGGTGTTACATATGAATTAAGCGGTAAAGTAGATGCTAATGGTGTAGCTCACCTAGATGTATTAGATAACACGAGTTTTCTTGTATCTAATTGTGAAGTTACTGATTCAGGGTCTCAAGTTGTTATGCAATTTACACATCATAAGTCAGTAGGTTTACCAAACTCATTTCAGTTGAGTGCTAAGTAAACTTGACTTGCCAAATAATATGAATCCTCACATGATTATGTGGGGATTTTTTTTTGCGTATACATTTGCATCAAATTCAAACAAAGTAATTACTGTGAAAAATTTAGGAACTGTACTTGGCGGACTTTCATTTGTAGGAGTTGTTGTTTTATTCATTTTACAATTTAGCAACACACAATCAATAGAAAACAATCAAGAAGCTATTGATCAAGTAGAAGAGAGTGATTCTTTAGATGAGCTAAAGCCAAGATCTGGAGTTGTAGCATACATCAATACAGATTCTTTAATGAATAATTATACGGCAGCTGTTAATTATAGAGATGAGTTAAATGCAGATCAGGTAAAGTATGAAAGCCAACTTGCAGCCGCTCAAAAGAAATTAGTTAATGACTACGAATCATACAAAGCAAAAGCTCAAACCATGTCTTCATTTGAGTTGCAACAGCGCGATAGAGAACTTCAAAACAGACAACAAGATTTAGCTAAAATGGAACGAGATTTATCTCAAAAGTTGGGAGCTAAAGAAATGGAGTTGACTAAGAAGATCAACGATGAGTTGGTTACGTTTTTAGAGAACTATTCTAAAACACATTCGTATGAGGTAATCCTTTCAGATAATCAAATGGGAGCTATCCTTTGGGGAAGTAAATCCGTTGATATTACTAAAGATGTTATTGATGGCATGAATGCTACAGTAATAACCAGTACTCCTGAAAAAGATTAATGATTGATCAATTATGACTGAAGCTGAGAAAAAGAGAAGAGAGAACGTCATTGAGTATGTCCTTTATATGTTTCATCAAGAAAATATTATTAGAGGATGTCAAATGAATATCGAGTGCCTTCAGAAGCGAGTTGTGAATACTTCCGAGATGTCTGAAACAGACAAGATTGAGATGATGGATTGGTATAAACAAGTTGTCAATCTGATGGAGAAAGACAACATTGAAGACCGAGGTCATCTTCAAGAAGTGATTGAATTGATTGGCGAATTGAGCTATGTGCACAACGCATTAATCAATGTTTTTCAAGACAAAGAATACATTCAATTGTGGGAAGAGGCGTATCCAAATTTGGTAGCTATTGAAGAGAAAACAAGTGGCGAAACACGCAACCCTATTGAGTTGTGCTTTAATGGAATCTATGGGATTCTTGTTTTAAAAATGAAGAAACAAGAAATAATACCTGAAACCCTTCGAGCAGTAAAAACATTCTCTGATTTGTTAGCCTATTTAGGAAAAAGATATCACGATATTCAACAAGGAAATTTACGTTTTCCAGATTCAATGAATAACTAATTTGAAAAAGATTAAACCTTTTTGTGATTGAGTTGTCTACTTAATAATCAAGCTCATACACGAGTTTAGATTTGTGTTCACATTTAGGTTAAGGTTTAAACCTCAGGATGTTTCCATTCTGAGGTTTTTTTTGTTGAAAACCTCTGAGTATTTAATCCGTTCATTACTCCGAATTCAGCCTACAACTTTTTAAATTCGTTTACCATTTTTATTCTTCAAGTCCCAAGCACATGTATTTAATTTTCGATACTGAAACAACTGGTTTACCTAAAAACTACAAGGCTCCTATTACGGATACCGATAACTGGCCACGTTGTATTCAGATCGCTTGGCAACTTCACGATGAAAAAGGAGAACTCCTTGAACATGCCGATTTTCTGGTTAAACCTGATGGCTTTGATATTCCATTTCAATCGGAGCAAATTCACGGTATTTCAACTGAATTAGCTACTGAGCAGGGTGTTCCTCTAATGGAGGTTTTAGAGAAGTTTAAAGAAGTACTCGGCAAAGCAAAATTTGTGGTTGGTCAAAACATTGATTTTGATATCAATGTAATGGGCTGTGAGCTTTTCAGAATGGGAGTTGAAACTCCTATGATGGAGATGCCTGTATTGGATACTTGTACAGAAGTTACAGCTCAACTTTGTCAAATTCCAGGAGGTAGAGGTGGTAAGTTTAAACTTCCAACACTAACCGAACTTCATGAATTTTTATTTGGTGTTCCTTTCTCAGAAGCACATAACGCCACAGCCGATGTGGAGGCAACAACGCGTTGCTTTTTAGAATTGATCAGAATCAGAAGTTTCTCTAAAGAAGAATTGCTTTTGGATGATGAGCAATATGCCCATTTCTTTGAAGTAAACTCATCAACTGTTCAACCAGTAGGATTGAAGCACTTAAACCTGAAGAAGGAAAGTGATAAAATCCGTAAGCGTGAGGAGAAAAAAGAAGGCCCATCAATCACGCATGAAGAAATTCATCAAAACCTAAAAGAATTAGAAGATGTTAAGTTTTCTCATCTTCACAATCATACCCAATATTCTATCCTTCAAGCCACTTCTCAAATCAATGCTTTAGTAAGTACTGCTGTTAAAATGAGACAACCAGCTGTTGCCATGACCGATCATGGGAATATGATGGCCGCTTTTCATTTTGTTTCTGCTGTAATGGGAAACAACAAAGCAGCGAAAGCCAAGAACGAAGCTTTAATTGCTGAAGGTAAAGAGCCTACAGAGCATGAAATTGTTCCTATTATCGGTTGTGAGTTTTATGTCTGTAAAGATCATACCGATAAAACGGTTAAAGACAATGGTTCTCAGGTTGTGTTATTAGCCAAGAATAAGAATGGGTATCACAACTTGGCTAAGATGGCTTCTATTGCCTCTACATATGGCTTTTATTACGTTCCTCGTATCGATAAGAAAGTAGTTGAGCAATACAAAGAAGACATCATTTGCTTAACTGGAAACCTGTATGGTGAAGTTCCCAACTTGATCTTAAATGTTGGGGAAAAACAAGCCGAAGAATCACTCATTTGGTGGAAAGAGCAGTTCGGTGATGACTTGTATGTTGAGTTGATGCGTCACGGTCAAGAGGATGAAGATCGTGTCAATCAAGTGTTGGTTGAATTAGCCAAGAAATACGATGTGAAGTTGGTGGCATCAAACAACACCTATTACCTCACAAAACCAGATGCCAATGCGCACGATATTTTGTTGTGTGTAAAAGATGGCGAGCGTCAAAGTACACCAATTGGTAGAGGTAGAGGTTTTAGATACGGTTTGCCCAATCAGGAGTATTATTTCAAGTCTACTGAGCAAATGAAAGAGTTGTTCAAAGACTTGCCTGAGGCGATTATCAACACCAATGAAATTGTTGCCAAATGCGAACCGTATGAATTAGCTCGCGATGTACTCTTGCCTAAATTCGATATTCCTGATGAATTCAAACATCCTGAAGATGATGTGGATGGCGGGAAACGAGGTGAGAATGCCTTTTTAAGACATTTAACTTACGAAGGAGCTAAAAAGCGATACGGTGATATTTCAGACGAAGTACGTGAACGTTTGGATTTCGAATTAGAAACAATTGAGCGTACAGGATACCCAGGTTACTTTTTGATTGTTCAGGATTTCACCACTGAAGCTAGAAATCTAGGCGTTTCCGTTGGTCCAGGTCGTGGTTCAGCTGCTGGATCTGCCGTTGCGTATTGTATAGGAATTACGAATGTAGATCCCGTTAAATACGATTTGCTATTTGAGCGTTTCTTGAATCCAGATCGTGTATCCCTTCCCGATATTGATATTGACTTTGATGATGAGGGTCGTCAGCGTGTAATTGATTACGTAATTGAGAAATACGGTGAGAACCAAGTTGCTCAAATCATCACTTATGGTACAATGGCTGCAAAGTCTGCTATTCGCGATACAGGTCGTGTAATGGAACTACCACTTCCTGAAACCGATTACGTAGCCAAATTAGTTCCAGATATTTCTTTGAGTAAGCTATTCGGACTGGATGATAAAGCACTCAAAGACAAGCTTAAGAACAATGCTGAATTGCTTCAAAAAGCAGATGAGCTGAAACAAGTAGCTGAAGGAAATGACCTTAAAGCGAAGGTTGTAAATCAAGCTCGAATCATTGAAGGTTCAGTTCGAAATACAGGAATTCACGCCTGTGGGGTAATTATCACTCCAGACGATATCACCAAGTACGTTCCGGTAGCCAAAGCGAAAGATAGTGACATGTGGTGTACCCAATTTGATAACTCGGTGGTAGAAAACGCTGGGTTGTTGAAGATGGACTTCTTGGGTTTGAAAACCTTAACGCTCATTAAAGATGCCGTTTCTATCGTAAAAGAAAGACATGGTATTGAGCTCAATCCCGATGATTTTCCACTAGATGATGTGCCCACGTATGAGTTGTTCCAGCGAGGTGAAACGGTTGGTATTTTCCAATACGAATCTCCTGGGATGCAGAAATACATGCGTGAGCTAAAACCTACAACCTTCCCCGATTTGATTGCGATGAATGCCTTGTATCGTCCAGGGCCGTTGGAATACATTCCGTCATTCATTCGAAGAAAACACGGTCAGGAAGAAATTGCCTACGATCTAGAAGGCATGGAAGAATACCTACAAGAAACGTATGGTATCACCGTGTATCAAGAGCAGGTGATGTTGCTTTCGCAAAAGTTAGCTGGTTTTACCAAAGGTGAAGCAGATACATTGCGTAAAGCGATGGGTAAGAAGAAATTCGACTTACTTGAAAAGTTAAAACCAAAATTCCTCGAACAAGGTAATGATCGAGGTCACGATAAAGAGACTTTAGAAAAGGTTTGGAAAGACTGGGAAGCATTCGCATCCTACGCCTTCAACAAATCGCACAGTACATGTTATGCTTGGGTAGCTTATCAAACAGCTTACCTCAAAGCCAACTATCCTGCCGAGTATATGGCTTCGGTGTTGAGTAATAACATGAATGACATTTCCAGTGTGACTTTCTTCATGGAAGAGTGTAGACGCATGGGAATTCCGGTTTTGGGTCCAGATGTAAACGAATCTCAATTGAAGTTTACCGTAAATGCTGAAGGTGCCATTCGTGTTGGGATGGGAGCGTTGAAAGGAGTAGGAGCTGGAGCGGTTAGAGCAGTAATCAATGAGCGCGAAGAAAACGGACAGTATTACACCATTTTTGATTTTGTGAAGCGAGTTGATCTGAGAGCTTGTAACAAGAAAACATTCGAAAGTTTAGCTCTAGGCGGATGTTTTGATTGCTTTAATGATGTTCATCGTGCTCAATATTTTACCGAAGATGTGAATGGAAAACCATTCTTAGAGAATGTAATTCGTTTTGGAAATAACCATCAAGAGAGTTTGAATTCGCAACAAGTTTCCTTGTTTGGTGAAGCTTCTGATGTGCAAATTCCAGAGCCAATGGTTCCAGCTGCACCTGAATGGAGAACATTGGATAAGCTTCGCAAAGAAAAAGAGGTTGTTGGTGTATACATTTCTGGTCATCCGTTAGATGATTTCAAAATTGAGTTGAAGCATTTCTGTAATACAGAATTAAATGAACTCAATGATAAAGAGCGCTTGGTTGGTCGCGAGTTAAAAATGGCAGGTATTTTAACCGAAGTGGTTCACTTGACAACCAAAAAAGGTAAGCCTTACGGTAAATTTACGGTTGAAGATTACAACGGAAGTGAAACGGTATTTTTGTTTGGAGATGATTATTTGAAATTCAAACAATACCTAGAAATGGATTGGTTTGTCTTCATTAAAGCACGTGTTGAAAAACCGAGATGGCGTGAAGATGGTAGGTATGAATTGAAAATCCAACAAATGGCCATGTTGGCTGAAATTCGTGAGCAAGTGGCTAGCGAAGTTCAAATTGAATTGGATTTTGAACAGATAAGTACAACCGTAGTAAATGACTTGTACTCGTTATTAGACCGAAATAAAGGGAAATGTAGAGTGATGTTAACGGTTATTGATACTAAGCGCAAAATGAAAATCCCACTTCGCTCAAAAACCATTACAGTTAGTGTTACCGATGATTTAATAGACAATTTGGAGCGAATGCCTATGACTCGTTACAAGTTGAATTAGAATAACTTATCCACTTATTTTAAAAAATAATATTCAAACAGGAACTAAATCAACTGTTTGGGGGTTTATTTGTTGTGAATTAAAACATATGGGCAATGGTTGATTTATAACCACTCATGAAGTAGTATTGTAGAACCTAAATTTATACATAAAGAAATGGCACTAGAAATTACAGATAGCAACTTTGAAGAAGTTGTATTAAAATCAGATAAAGCAGTATTGGTTGACTTTTGGGCTGAATGGTGTGGTCCTTGTAAAATGGTAGGTCCGTTTGTAGACGAGTTAGCTACAGATTACGAAGGAAAAGCAGTAGTTGGTAAAGTTAACGTTGATGAAAATCCTAACGTTGCTGCTAAGTTTGGAATTCGTAGTATCCCAACTTTATTGGTTATCAAAAATGGAGAAGTTGTTGATAAGCAAGTTGGAGCAACATCTAAAGATGTATTAGCATCTAAATTAGAAGCAGCAATGTAATCTGGTTTAGACAACAGTATAAAAAAGAAAACCCCGGTTTATCGGGGTTTTTTTATGTCTGATAATTTGTATCTCATTGTAAATCAATGATTAATTCTATACTTTAGAGCAAATTATTAAAAACAACTTACTATGAAAACAACCCATTACCGCCTGTGTACCCTAACACAGTTAACCACACAGGCCATTTTAACTACAATGAAAACCACTACTATATTAACTTTAATGCTGTATCTGTTAATATCAACTGTTTATGCCCAATGCCCATCTCCTGTTGAAGGGATTGAACCTTTAACAGAAGTATCTAAGTGTATTTCATCTCAAGCAACTTCCTCTAGTATTTCTTATGGGAATTCAAATTTTCCTCATACTTGGCTGCAGCGAATTCAGAATTATAATAACCAAGTAATTGTTGGTGCAAAACAACGCTTTCGTTCAGTAATGGTAAATACAAGTGTAAATAAAGTTGGGGGTGTTGGTGTACCAGCAACTTCAGGATCAACTTTCTATTTTAACCCAAATGCCGTTGGTTCAACAATTGGTGTTGATGAAGATGGAAATGGAGTATATGAAAGGGAAAATGATTTGCTACAACAAATTGTAGACAATGATTTTGATGAAATTGCAATGTATTCAATTAGTCAAATTTTACAATACGGTGATGAAATAGCTAGTAGCTATACGCCTCAAGTGATTGGGCCTTTATCTCCGCATGAAAATATTATGCAAGATCAACAGCGTATGGATTGGCATATTGCTCGTTTTGTGTATAAAGCCAAAACAACATACAATTTAGATGTATTAGCAATTGTAACACATGATAATCCTGTGGCATATGATAATGGAAAATACACTACTCGGTTTTATAATTATTTTGATACTTATGCAAGATCTGATGAACCAATTTTGTATGATACACAAATGGTTACAGAGTTTGCTAATTATTTTATATTAAAATATCAACAAGAGTGGGAAGATAATCCATCGAACGTAAAGTACTTAAGATATGGAGAAGATACGTTGCTGCTTCCAAAAGACGAACAAGGGCGTATTTCAACAATTGATAAAATGATTACAGATGTAGTTAATTTGAATTTGTTTGAATATAGAGTTAAATCGGGTTTTATAGAAGATGTAACAGAAGATGCTCTTGCTAAAATTGGAACAGGAGAAAACAGATGCGATAATGGATTTGATGGACATTTGTTTGAGTGGGAATGGTGGAACCATCCCAATAACCAAGATGTTTCATTAGGTTTTCTTTTGGATTTAATTCAATTTTCTAAATCTTTACAACAAGCGACAGACGTATGTTATCCAGCTCATTATGTATGTCAAGACGAATTTGATGGTACAACAAATTGGACAAGTTCAAGAACTGAGCAGCAAAGAGTTAATCTAGTAGATCAAGCAGCAGATAGAATATATTTATATACATACAATAAGAACCCATGTGATTGTTATTGGGGAAGGGGTAATAACACATCATTAGATAAAAATGATTTTAAATACAGAGTGGAGCTATTAAAGAACAATTCTTATGGTGCTAATAATAGTACAGGCGAAACTTTTATACTTCCAGTATTTAATCCCAAATATAAATGTACTGATTTAATAAACAGTACTGTTATACCTGAAGTATATGGAGACAATCAAAAAGGATGTAATAATCCAAATATAGGTTGCGATTTTGATGCGAAGTACTCAGGCACCGCTCTTGATGATTTAGATAATGAGCCCGGTTATCTACCTCAATTAGGATATGTTGAGAATATATTTCAAGAGCAGTATGACTTTGATTTTTACAACACGTCTACTTCTTATAGCAGTAATCATATTTATGGATATTGCTGGTTCAAAGTAAGGCTACTTACAGATAATGGATATATAAGTTCTACTGATGAAATACTAACGAGCAAAGAATCGAAATGTAAGGTATACCCTAATCCATCTAGTGAAACATTTCATTTAGAATCTAATGAATTAAACATAGAAAGGATACAGGTTTTTACAATTTCTGGTGAATTGTATTTATCAAGAAGGGTTAATAATTCAATTACAGAAATTAATATTGAACAATCAGGTACTTACTTCCTAAGGATAGAATTTGTAGATGTGAATACTGAAACACAAAAGTTACTTAAATGGTAAATAGAATAATTCAACTATATTTTTTGCTTTTAGCATTTCCTGTTTTTTCTCAAAAAGTTGAGGTGATAGCAGAGTATCAGAGTATGATTCAAGCATCAGATATGGTTGTAAGTTCAACAAATGCCATTTACATTTCAGGTGCCGCGTCTGATAAATCAATGCTGATTAAGCTTGATTCAAATGGAGTTGAAGAATGGGTAAAGCTATATGACTACTTCTATAATTGGGTTCCAACTCAAATAAATAGAATTCAGATTGACAAAGAAAATAACTTGTATTTACACCAATCTATTGGAGATACTTATCAAGAAGGTGAAACTTTCATCAATCGCATAATTAAGGTTGATTCCAATGGTAATGAATTGTGGGTGTCAGATACTATTCCCGGTTCTGGAGTTAGGTTTTCTGTAGTGAATATGATGTTGAATGAATCTGTTTTAACAATTGTAGATGATTCTAAATTTGATTATAGTAATGATGATGCTTGGGCAATGATAACTCAGCTTTCAACTGAAACTGGAGAGGTTTTGTTTCAGTCAGACCCTATAGAAGGGGTTACAGCTCCATACATTAATCAAACACCATCGTTTGTTGATGGGTATTGGATGCTTCAAGCATGGACAGACGTTTTACAAGTGTCTCATGATGGTAGCTATTTTTTTAATGATCTGGAGAATGGTATGTCTGGAGAATTAGTAATAGCGACTCTTGAAGACCAGCTTTTATTTGAATCATATAGAATAGCTGACTTAAATACTTTTGAAAGATCAAGAACAGATTTGAGATGGTATGATAGAATTTGGGATATTAAAAAAGAGGTAACATTAACACCTAAAACAGGAGTGCTTTCAGACTCCGTTTCTTTTGCTGTATGGAAGATGATAGGAATAAACAGTAAAGGACTTGTAGCAGCCACTCAAACAAATGTATTGGGAGATTCACTACCATATGGATCTGCATCTTTTGCTCAAATAAATCCAGATAATGGCCTAACCGTTTGGGATACTGTTTTAACCTATGGTGGAGGTACACATATAATGGCAAATGGTAATAATTACGCACTAGCTTTAGAAGCATTAGGGGCTAGTTCAACAGGTATACGTTTGTATAAAATAGAAGTTCCAGATATTTCTTACACAACAGAATTTATAACTGATGTAGAATCAATACCTCAAAATGATAGAAAAAAGCCAATAACGGTTTACCCCAATCCAACAAACTCAACGCTATCTGTTAAGTTTAACCAAGAGCAACAAGCCACCATTAGTTTGTACAGTTTAACAGGAGCGTTGGTTTTGCAAAAACAAGTAAACGCTACAGAAATCCAATTGGATGTTTCTAGTTTACCAACAGGTGTATATGTTATAGAGGCAAAAACTGAAAATGGTATTGAAACCCAAAAAGTGGTTATTGAGAAATAATAAGAATATAAAAGCCAGCTTCATCAAGCTGGCTTTTATATTTTTCAAAAATCAATGCTTAATCAGCGGATAAAAGCTTTCCTTTTACCTCACCAAATCCAACGCGAATTCCATCTTTTTCACAATGGCCACGCATAATTACGGTGTCGCCATCTTCAATGAATTTACGCTCTGTACCATCAGCTAACTGAACAGGATTAGCTCCACGCCAAGTAATTTCTAACATGGAACCATAGCTTCCTTTATCTGGGCCTGAAATAGTTCCAGAAGCCATCATATCTCCAGCTTTAATGTTACATCCGTTTACGGTATGGTGAGCCAATTGCTGAGACATATTCCAATACATATACTTGAAATTAGACTCACTCACTTGACTTTCTTCACCATCTTTAGGTTGGATATACACATTCAAATTCAAATCGATATTTCGATTTCCTTCAAAGTGTAAATAGGGAAGAGGCTCAGGATCTTGAACCGGACCTTCAACTCTAAAGGGTTCCAAAGCATCCAATGTAACAATCCAAGGAGAAATCGAAGAAGCGAAATTCTTAGCTAAGAATGGTCCCAGAGGAACATATTCCCAAGTTTGAATATCTCTGGCACTCCAATCATTAAACAGGCACATACCAAAGATGTAATCTTCAGCCTCTGCTGTTGAAATGCGTTCTCCAAGTGGTTTCCCATCAAAGGTGATGAAAGCCATCTCCAATTCGAAATCCAACATTTGGCTTGGTCCAAAAACAGGTTCAGTAGCATCTTTTGGTTTCTGCTGACCCAACGGACGTTTTACAGGAGTTCCTGATAAAACAATAGAACTCGCTCTACCGTGATATCCCACCGGAAGGTGCAACCAGTTTGGCAATAATGCATTGTCTGGATCTCTGAACATGGCACCTACATTGGTAGCATGCTCTCTGCTCGAATAAAAATCAGTGTAATCTCCAACTTGAACAGGCATATGCAGTTGAGCTTGTTCTTTTTTTACAAGAATGCGCTCCAAGTGCTCTTGGTGTGCTGGTAAAGTTGGATTGGAAACATCAAACAAATTAGCAATTCTATTTCTAAGATTTCGAACTTCTAATTTCCCGTGCTTCATCATAGTGTTGAGGTATGGAGCTTGTAAATCATCAATGGTGAAAACCAACTCATCGATGTATTCCAAATTATATAACTCAACCAAATCAATCACGAAATCTCCAAGTGCCACACCAATGCGTTTGGTTGGATTTTTGAGCGTAGAGAATATACCAAAAGGCAGATTCTGAATAGGAAAATCAGAATCTGCCGAAATTTGAACAAAACTTTTTCGAGATGGATCGTTTGCTGTGATCTTCATCTGAATGTATTATGCGTTAATTGTAGTAGCAAACAATGGCTTGTCTTTCATCCATCCGTTTACCGACTCTTGAATAGCTTTCAATTGAGACTCATTGTCGATGTTGTTGATTACATCATCAATGTATTCTACAATTTGAGGAATGTCTTTTTCAACCAATCCACGAGTTGTTAAAGCAGCAGTTCCCACACGAATTCCACTGGTTACAAATGGACTTTTATCGTCAAAAGGAACCATGTTTTTATTTACCGTGATGTGCGCTTTAACCAATGCATTCTCTGCATCTTTACCAGTAACACCTTTGTTTCTCAAGTCGATTAACATCAAGTGATTATCCGTCCCACCACTGATTACATCGTAATCGCGAGCAACTAGCTCTTCAGCCATCACTTGAGCATTTTTAACCACTTGGAGTGTATACTGCATGTATTCATCAGTTAATGCCTCACCAAAAGCAACAGCTTTAGCAGCAATAACGTGCTCTAATGGACCACCTTGTGTTCCAGGGAAAACACCTGAATCAAGAACGCTAGACATCATACGTGTAGCACCTTTTGGAGACTTCAATCCAAATGGATTTTCAAAATCTTTACCCATCATGATAACACCACCACGAGGACCACGAAGGGTTTTGTGTGTAGTTGATGTTACAACATGACAGTGCTCAATTGGATCATTTAAAATTCCTTTAGCAATCAAACCTGAAGGGTGAGAAATATCTGCTAATAAAATAGCACCAACTTCATCAGCCACTTCACGTAGCAATTTGTAATCCCAATCACGAGAGTAAGCAGAAGCACCGCAAACAATCATTTTTGGTTTAACTGCTAGGG
Source organism: uncultured Flavobacteriales bacterium (assembly GCA_913045895.1). GTDB lineage: Bacteria > Bacteroidota > Bacteroidia > Flavobacteriales_G > Salibacteraceae > UBA6049. Next base: position 20,868 of record CAJWSQ010000011.1, read on the forward strand.
CTTTATCTCTGATTTTATTGAAGTCAATCATTCCGGTACCTTCTTCAACACCATAAAAATGTGGTTGATACAATTTACCAGAAAAGTTTACTGGAGAACCGTGAGTTAAGTGTCCACCATGAGACAAATCAAAACCTAAAATCGGGTCTCCTGGGTTCAAACAAGCTAACATTACTGCAGCATTTGCCTGAGCACCAGAGTGTGGCTGTACGTTAGCCCACTCAGCATTGAAAAGTTCTTTTAATCTATCAATGGCTAAGGTTTCCACTTCATCAACTACTTCGCAACCTCCGTAGTAACGTTTGCCAGGGTAACCTTCAGCATATTTATTAGTAAGTACAGATCCCATTGCCTCCATTACCTGATCACTTACAAAGTTCTCAGAAGCAATAAGTTCTATTCCGTGTAGCTGACGCTGACGCTCTTGATCGATTAACGAAAAGAGCTCTTGATCTCTATCCATACCTAGTTAAATTATGTACGGACAAAGTTAGAATTCGCGTTCAGGCAATCAAGCCCATGTTGATAAATAAAATCTAGAATTTAGTCTTTCTACTAGTACCCGGTGATTTACCGTATGTGTAGTTGTATCTAGGTCTGAAGAAACTTCTTTTTCCGCTAGCTAACACAAAGCTGTAAGAAACCGAAATAGTTCCGTAACCATCATTGTCATCAGGATTTCCTCGTATACCTCCAGCATTTCCATTTGATCCGGGTCTACGATCAGCTAAAGCAGCAGCTGTTTCACCTCGATCATTTAAAATGTCTTGGTTGTTGATGTATGTAGAGCTAACATCATCTAAATAATCGGTAAAGGTTTTACGCCAGTTGATTTCAATACCAATTCTGTGTCTTCTAAAGCGCTGATTTCTCCCTTTAAATGTGAAGAATCCTCCTAGACCTATAGGAATTACAGGTTGAATGGCTGAATAACTTACACCTTCAGTTTGAAGTGGCCTTAAGTCTTCCCATCCTCCATTGTATTCTGCCTGAGGGTTACTGTAAGCTAAGCCTAAGCCTGCAAAAAGATATAGGTGAAAATCACAAGAATACCTTTTGTGTCCACCAACATCATTAAAAATTATTGGATAGTATTCAAGTCGAGTGCTACCTTCAATAATTTGGTTTCTAAAGTTTAAGTTTCTACTGGTACGATCAGATTCCTGATTTAAGCTATCAGCACCAGTGATGTAAACGTAGTTTAACTGAAAGTTTACACCCAAGCGATATGAGGCGCGAACACGAGCAAATAAACCTCCAGAGTAACGTGTGTTTTCTTGATATAATTTTAAAGAATTGGTTCCAGTTTCAGATGCTAAATCACCAAAATAATTGGCAATTCCAGCTTGAGCACCAATATCCCATTTAAAGGATTGAGCATAAGAATTTAATGCACACAAAGTGAGTGCAATGAAAAGGGTAGATATTTTCATAGCATAGTTTAAGGAGTAACAAATGTAATAATGTTAATTAAAGGTTCAAAACTTCTCTTAATAGTCTTTACAGAACCTTTAAATTCGCGCAACAATCGAAATGGAGATGAATAGAATTTGTGATTTGTTTGATATTCAGTATCCTGTGATTCAGGCAGGTATGATTTGGTGTTCGCCTTGGCAATTGGCTTCAACTGTTTCAAATGCAGGAGGGTTAGGAATAATAGGTTCTGGTTCAATGTATCCTGAAGTATTGAGAGAGCACGTTGAAAAATGCAAACAAGCTACAGATAAGCCTTTTGCGGTTAACCTTCCGCTGCTATATCCAAACATTGAAGAGCACATTCAAACCATTATTGATTATAAAGTTCCAATAGTTTTTACTTCAGCAGGTAATCCAAAAACTTGGACGTCAAAACTGAAAGAGCATGGAATTAAAGTAGTGCATGTAGTTAGTAGTGCCAAATTTGCCCAAAAGGCAGAAGCAGCAGGTTGTGACGCTGTTGTGGCCGAAGGTTTTGAGGCTGGTGGTCATAACGGACGAGAGGAAACAACAACAATGGTTTTAATACCTCAAGCTGTTCAGGCTGTTCAAATTCCAGTTATTGCAGCTGGCGGAATAGGAACAGGAAGAGGAATGTTAGCAGCTATGGCGTTGGGAGCAGAAGGTGTTCAAATAGGAAGTAGATTTGCTGCAACTATTGAGTCATCAGCTCATGAGAATTTTAAAAATGCAATTGTTGAAGCTGGAGAAGGAGATACTCTTTTAACACTTAAAGAATTGGTTCCGGTTCGATTAATGAAAAATAAATTCTTTAATGAGGTGATGAATGCCTACACCAATAAAGCAACCAAAGAAGATCTTGCAGGTTTGTTGGGAAGAGGTAGAGCTAAAAAAGGAATGTTTGAGGGTAATTTGGACGAAGGTGAACTAGAAATTGGACAAATAGCTTCTCTGATAAATGAAGTTAAGCCCGCTTCTGAAGTCTTTAATGAGATCGTTTTAGAGTTCGAAGCCGCAAAAAAAGAGCTTCAAAGTCCAAATTTTAACTTCAAAGCATAATCATTTTAGCCTTTTAATCGTTACAGGTATAAGTGTTAAGACGCATTTTTCTGATAGTATTTTTACTTGGTGTAACACATCTAGCTCATGCAGTTGTAAATCCACCAGAGCTGGCTTGTATCTCTGTTAATGAAGCTACAGGCAATGTTGTATTGAATTGGGTTCCTCCAACTGATCCTAATAACGAGTTTGTAGATTATGTTTTACAATGGTCAACATCTCAAACAGGGCCTTTTAATGATATTGTTATCAATAACATCAATACCTCTAATTACACGCATGTTGTTGATGCAAACCTGAACACGTATTACTATTCATTAAATACGATTTATAATGATGGCAGTGGAGTAGACACGACTTTCTCTAACGTATATCGTACAATTTATCCTGGCTTTTTTAGTCAAACAGACTCAACAGCAACAATAACATGGAATCCAATTTCAACTCCAAACCTTGTTGGAAATAGTAATGACTATGACATTTACCGAAGGATTGGAGGAGTGGGCTTTCCGTGGATTTTGGTAGGAACTACATCATATGGAGTTGAGCAGTTTATTGATACATTCAAGGTTTGTTCCGAAAGTATCGCATATAAAATTGAAATGGAAAATACAGTTGCGAATTGTACTTCTGCTTCAAGCATTATAGAGGACTTATTTGAAGATAATACTCCACCCGAAGTGCCAGCATTTGATTCAGTATCTGTTGATCCTGTAACAGGAAATTTAATTTTAGGTTGGCAACCATCTGAATCTCCTGATACTAGAGGTTACCAGATAATTTACAGAGATTTAGTAGCAGGTCAAAATATCATTATTGATAGCACAATTGGTAGATTTAACACTACATATATTGATGCTTTAGCTTCTGGAAATACGGACATCAGACAATATGGTGTAGCTGCTTTCGATACATGTGAAAAAGGCAATCCTCCAGAGTCAAATGTAAGTTCTATTGATAGGTGGCATAGAACGGTTTTTTTAGAAGCCTTTCCTAATTATTGTGGCAATTCTGTGAATTTACAGTGGTTTAATTATGTGGGCTGGGATACTACGATATCTCATTATGAGATTTTAGTAAGTGAGAATGGATCTCCCTTTACATTAGTGGATACGGTATCATATCCTGACTCGACATTTACTCACGATAGTATTGATTTAACCAATGATTTTTGCTACTTAATTCGCGCTGTTGATAAAGGAAGAACAAAAACCAGCTCTTCAAATTATGCGTGTCCTGCTGCAACAGGTAGCCTTGTGCCAACTATTCACTATCTGAGAAATGTTACCGTTTTAAATAATCAGTACGTATTAGCTAACGTAACAACAGACTCATCTCTTGGAGCTAGTTTCTACGTATTAAACAGAAGTTTAGATACCAGTAGTGGCTTTTTTGAGGTAGCACGTATCCCATTCGAAGGGATGACAAATATTTCTTTAATTGATTCATCTGCAAGAGTTAGTGAGACCGATTATTTCTACAAAGTGTCAATAGAAGATTCATGCGGATTTACACTTGCCGAATCTAACACTGCTAAAACAGTTTACTTAAAAGGTGATTTTGATAAAGATTTCTACGAGAATAATCTACAATGGACTCCATATTACGGTTGGGAAACTTCTGGCTCAACTGTAAATGGATATCAAGTATTCCGGATATTAAATCATGAAATTGAACCAGCTCCCGCGGCAGATTTAAGTGGTTTTACATTTGATTTTAGGGATAATATGAGGCCATTGATGTCATCAGGTCTTCAGGTATGCTATTTTATTCAAGCCAATGAGTCTTCAGGGAATGTATATGGGTTTTAAACCAGCAGGGTCTCAAACGTTGTT
>CAJWSQ010000012.1 GCA_913045895.1 uncultured Flavobacteriales bacterium
CATGTAAGGTAGTTGCACCAATTATGGATGAATTATCAGATCAATTTGAAGGTCAGGTAGACATCTATAAAGTAGATACCGAAGCAGAGCAAGAATTGTCTGCCGTATTTGGTATTCGATCTATTCCAAGTATCCTATTTGTACCAACGGGAGGCAAGCAACCGATGATGCAAGCAGGAGCATTACCAAAAGAAACTTTTGAAGAGATTATCAATAAGGAGCTGCTGGTTGAGGCGTAAGCTGCGCAACTAGTATCATTCAATTTTGATTTGGATAGGTTAGAATTGATGAATTGGATAAAAGCCGTGATGAACATCACGGCTTTTTTTGTGTTTGATTTATTGAGAATTCAAATTCTTTTATTCAAAACTGTCAATATTTAGTTAATTCAGATTTTGACAAAACAAAATATTACTCACGGAGTTAGTAGTATTACTATTAATATTGCGTTGAACTATATATAGTGCAACTATAATGGATACGATACTCGGTAATTTAAAGATTCAAGTTCCTGATCAGCTTTATGTTAAAGATCCTGATTCATCTGAGTTAGGAAAACGAATTGTGCAAAATGCCATTGAGTTAATCAATGAATTGGGCTTTGATAACTTTACTTTTAAGAAGTTAGGTGCACGAATCGGATCATCAGAAAGTACTGTTTACCGCTATTTCGAGAACAAACATCAATTGTTGGTTTATCTCATTAATTGGTATTGGTCTTGGGTAGAGTATCGTTTATCATTTGCAACGGCAAACATCCCCGATCCATGCGACAGGTTAAAGGCTGCTTTAAAAGTAGTAACCGAGGAGGTGAAAGAAGATAGTTCGTTTTCTCATATCAACGAGGTTTTGCTTTTTAAAATCGTATTTTCAGAATCGAGCAAAGCTTACCTTACCAAAGACGTTGATACCGAAAATAACCAAGGCTATTTTAAGAGTTACAAGATGTTGTGCGAACGCATAAGTAGCATCATTTCTGAGATAAATCCTGCGTACAAACACCCTGTTACTTTGGTGAGTACAATTATTGAAGGTTCGCACTTGCAAAAGTTCTTCAGTCACCATTTACCATCGCTTACAAACTGTAGAAAAAACAGTAGTGATGACACTGATTTTTACATAAATATGGCATTTAGATTAATCCAATAATGAACGAAAAATTAACTCCGATACAACGGCTAATTAGGCTTTTGAAAAACGAGAAAACCCTGGTGGGTAATATCTATTTCTACGCCATTTTCAATGGGTTACTCAACTTGAGTATCCCGTTAGGAATACAAGCCATCATCAACTTGATACAAAGTGGAACATCATCAACATCATGGATGATATTGATCCTCCTCGTATTGGTTGGAATTGCTATGGCTGGTGTTTTTCAAGTGTATCAGTTGTCTGAAACTGAGATCATGCAACAAAAGATTTTTAGCAATGCATCAATCGATTTTGCATTTCGTATTCCTAGGCTAAGTCTCAAGAGCTTGAAAAGTATCTATCCACCCGAATTGGTCAATCGTTTTTTCGATATCATGACCATTCAAAAGGGGATTTCAAAAATACTCTTCGATTTTTCTATTGCCTTTGTACAAATCATTTTTGGATTATTACTGCTCGCTTTTTACCATCCGTTCTTTATTGCATTGGGTATCTTAATTGTGATTTTATTGGTGATGTTTTTCTTCTTCACAGGTAAAGAAAGCATGCGAACCAGTATTGAAGAAAGTAACTACAAATACAAATTGGTAGGTTGGCTTGAAGAGGTTGCACGTAATTTACCAACCTTTAAAATGGCTGGAAACACGAAGCTTCCACTCACCAAAGCAGATGATTTAAGTAACGAGTACATTAATGCTCGTAAAAGGCACTTTAGCGAATTGGTGAAGCAATATGTGGTGATGATCAGCTTTAAAGTGTTGATTAGCGGTAGCCTTTTGATATTAGGTGGAATCTTGGTTTTTCAGGAGGAAATGAATATCGGTCAATTTGTTGCAGCTGAAATTGTTATCATCTTAATCATTAACTCTATTGAGAAGATGATTATGAGTATGGAAACGATCTATGACGTGCTTACAGGGCTCGAAAAAGTGGGCAAAGTAACCGATATGGAGTTGGAATCTAAAAACGGAACAGAATCCATCAACGATCGCATAAATACAATAGCTTTTAAAGTGGAAGATTTGAGTTTAAAATCAACTCAATTTCCAGAGAGAACCATCCTCAAAAACATCAATTTTGAAGTTCAAGCTGGTGAAAAAATTGGTGTTGCAGGCCCAATGAATGCGGGTAAATCCTCTTTACTTCATGTTATTGCAGGATTGTACGACAACTTTGATGGTATGCTGTACTTTAACCACATACCTTTTAAGCACTTAGATTTAGAAAGCTTAAGGAGTTTGAGTACGAACAACCTTACTGAACAAGCCATATTTGATGATTCACTTTTCAATAATATTAGTTTAGGCAGACCAGAAATCAATAAAGATGAAGTGTTACAAGCGATAGAACAATCTGATTTAATTGAGTTCTTGCAATCACTTCCGCACGGTTTAGATACACATTTGCCTTCATCTGGTTTAGGACTTTCAAACAGTATTGTAAAGCGCATTTTAATGGCTCGCTGTTTGGTTGGTAGTTATCAGTTGATTGTCATTGAAGAAAACTGGAACGATGTATCTCCTGTAATCGTAAAAAAATGGCTTGAAACACTCACTGAGAAGAACGGAGTTACTGTAGTAATGTCTACTAACAATAAGGAGTATTTAGAGAAAATGGACAAAATAGTTTTATTGTCTGATGGTAACCTCCAGCAGGTTGGAATGTTTAACGAAATCAAAGAACAATTGCCATGTTAAATATATCAACTGAACGTATAAATACATGGATTGACCGAGACGAATTTAAATCGTTGAGTAGGTTTAAAAAGGCGAATGCTAGAAAGCGACAAAAACGTTTGTTTATCACCTTGTTGGTTATTGTTTTGTTGGCACTCTTTTTACCGTGGACACAGAATATTCGCGGTAAAGGGTATGTTACATCACTTCAGCCAGAAAAACGTCCGCAAGCCATTCCTTCTCTAATTTCGGGTAGAATAGAAAAATGGTTTGTGCAAGAAGGTGATTTTGTGAGTAAAGGTGATACCATTGTTCATATATCAGAAATTAAAGATCAATACTTTGATCCTAAACTTTTGGAACGAACTCAAGATCAAATTAAAGCTAAAGAGTCTTCTGTTCAATCGTATATGGAAAAAGTAAAAGCCCTTGATTCTCAAATTGATGCGCTGCAGACGAATATGAGATTAAAGATAGAGCAGGCACAAAATAAATTGAAACAAACACACTTAAAAGTAACAGCTGATAGTATTGATTTAGAGGCTGCAAACACCAATCTCCGCATTGCAGAATCTCAATATGATCGTTATGAAAACTTGTATAACGAGGGATTGAAATCGAAGACGGATTTAGAGAACAGAAAACTCAAATTGCAAGAAGCAACAGCTAAGAAAATCTCACAAGAAAGTAAGTTGTTAAGCAGTAGAAACGATGTGATAAATGCCGAAATTGAGTTGAACTCGATTCGATCTAATTATCGCGACAAAATCTCAAAAGCTGAAAGCGATAAATACTCCACATTATCAACGATGTATGATGCTGAGGCTAGCGTAACAAAGCTTCAAAATCAATACAGCAACTACAGTATCAGAACGCGCATGTATTACATTACTGCTCCTCAAGACGGATATATTACCAAAGCAGTAAAAAGTGGTATTGGTGAAACGGTTAAAGAAGGTGAGCACCTGATTACAATCATGCCAGCTCAATATCAATTAGCTGTTGAGATGTATGTGAAGCCATTGGATTTACCATTGCTTGAAAAGGGACAGGAAATTCGCATTCAATTTGATGGTTGGCCAGCAATTGTTTTCTCAGGATGGCCGGGAGTTACTACAGGTACATTTGGTGGCGAAGTAGTGGCTATTGATAATTTCACCAGTGAAAACGGAATGTATCGTGTTTTAGTAGGGCCACATCCGGGTCAGAAAGATTGGCCTAAAGGGTTGAGAGTAGGTGCTGGAGCTAACAGTTTCGCACTGCTAAAAGATGTGCCAATTTGGTATGAATTGTGGCGACAAATCAACGGATTCCCACCAGATTATTACAAGCCCGTTAGTAAAGAACATAAAAATATAGGAAGCGATGCTGAGTCTAAGAAATAGTCTTTGGTTTCTGCTCATATTGTTTAGCTCTGGACTTCAAGCTCAGTCTGATTCTGCCATTCTCTCGTTGCGTGAGTTTTTAGATTTGGTAGAGCAAAATCATCCGATGGCTCAACAAGCCAAGTTGATTTTAGATAACGCTGAAGCTGAAAGGTTGAAAGCAGCAGGGAATTTTGATCCTAAAATATTCAACGAAACCAAGCAGAAGTATTTTGATGATTACACATATTACAAACTTCAAAATTCGGGATTACATATTCCCACTTGGTTTGGATTGTCGGCTAAAGCTGGATATGAGCAAAATGATGGGTATTACTTGAACCCTCAAAACAATAATCCTTCAGCTGGATTGTGGTATGCCGATGTATCTCTCACTTTAGGAAAAGGCTTGTTTATTGATGAACGTAGAGCAGCTGTTAAGCGAGCAGCTTTGCTCCAAAAATCTGCAGACTATGAGGTTCAACTTGCCATGAACGATTTGTATATGAATGCAATGAGTGTTTATTGGGAATGGTACAAAGCTTACCAAGTGAATCAGATTTACGAAGAAGCGGTTGAGTTGGCCGATGTGAGGTTTCAGCAGATTAGAACCAACGCGATGATTGAAGAGGAACCATTTATCGATACGCTTGAGGCGTATATCCAATATCAAAGTAGATTGTTGAGTTTGCAAAAGTCTGAGGTAGCTTATATTCATGCTTCCAATAAACTCGAAACTTTTTTATGGTTAGACGGTCAAATTCCATTAGAGCTAGACAGCACAACGGTTCCAAGTGCTTCTGTTGGTGATAGCTTAATTCAAATTAGCTCCAATTGGATTGAAAATCATCCATTACTTCAGTTCTACGATATTAAATTAGATCAATTGGGAGTAGAGCAGAGGCTTAATCAAGAACAGCTGAAACCACAGGTAGATCTGAGCTATAAGTTCCTAAATGAGCCAGCTTCAAGACAGCCCTTTTTTGATGAATATCAGATCAGTAACTACCAGTGGAGCTTAAATGCCAGTTTCCCTATTTTCTTGAGAAAAGAAAGAGGAACCATTCAAAAAACAAGAGTAAAGATTAGTGAAACGCAATTTGAACAACAATTAAAAGAGCGTGATTTACAGAACAAAATACAATCACTTCAAGCAGAATATAATTTAACTGCAAAACAGCTGATAGAGGCTCGCAAAATGGTGCAAAATTACAGTCGATTATTAGATGCAGAAATCATCAAGTTTGAGAACGGAGAAAGTTCACTTTTTTTAATCAATCAACGAGAAATAAAATTTCTTGAAAGCAACGAGTATTTGTTTGATTTGGAATCGAAATTGCAAAAAGTTGGCGCTAAATTAGTTACAACAGCTGGTGAAGGATTTTGATTTTGAGCGATAAAATCATCATTTCTTAAAATAAGATTAGCTTAAAGCATTATAAATCAGTTGTATTTATTGTTTTATTGAAAACATTAGGTTGTTAGGTCTAATATTTTTTTTGGCTCGCTCAAATACCGTTTATTTGCAAATAATAAATCCAACACAAAGCATTAGCCATGGCCGTAAGAACCTTACAATCCATAGCCCTTTTTGTAATTTGTCTTTTTACAACACCTGCTATTGCATCCCATGTTGCAGGAGGGAATATCGAATACGTATGTTTGGACCCTCTGACCAACACATATCAAATTAACTTTACAATTTGGAGAGATTGCCAAGGAAACCAAGCACCTCCGTCTTTTAGCTTAGCTATTAGAAATAACTGTACTAACACCATATCTAATAATGTAATTCTTCAAGGTGATTCGAATTACAATGGTGGATTTAATGGAACCTATGGTGGAACTGAGGTATCTCAATTATGTGACCAAATTTTGCCACAAAGTACATGTGGTAACGGTTCTTATGCTGGATACCAAGAGTATACTTACACAGGACTTATTACTTTGAACTCAGCTTTGTGTACCGATTGGACGGTATACACAACGCTTTGTTGCAGAAATAATGTTGACAACATAGTTAATCCAGGGAATACTCAAAGTTATTTCTCAGCTGACATTAATTTAAGTCAAAATACATGTAATAATTCTCCAACATTTAATGCACAGCCAATACCATATTATTGTGCTGGACAAACCATTAATTACAATCCAGGAGTTCAAGAAATAGACGGGGATTCATTGGTTTTCTCGCTAACTACTCCTCAGCATGGTGTCAATGGAAATATTACATACCCAGCTGGATATAATTTAGCAGAGCCTTTTGGACCAGGTGTACCAATTACATTTGATCCTGCAACTGGACAATTATCATGTACACCTACAGCAGTAGGTAGGTATGTTATTAATTATTCTGTTTGTGAGTATAGAAATGGTGTCTTATTGGGTTGCGTGTTACGTGAATTTCAAGTTATTATTCAAGCATGTAATAATCAAACGCCTTATTTAACTGGTGGAGGAATTCAAAATTTAACAGGTGGAGCAACACAAATTGATGGTACTTCTATAGAACTCTGTCCAGGAGAACTTGCTGACTTTGATATTGTTTTCGAAGATTCTTTAATAGGAGGTCAGGTAGATGGAGACTCAATAACCATTACCACAAATCTAGGTGTGGTAGTCCCAAATGCAACCATTACAATAACAAACGGTAACCCTGCTACTTTACACGTAAACCTGATAGCGTCAAATTCGTTGGCTAATTTTACATCTTTTAGCGTTGAGGTGGAAGATGATGCCTGTCCAGTTCCAGGATTAGGTATATACCAATTTGATATTACCAAAAAACCATCTGTAATTGCACATTCTGATATCACTCTTTGTGATGTGAATGATACTGCTTTTGTGCAAGCTACAGGTGCAGATACCTTTACTTGGTCTTTGATAAGTGGTGATCCAATTATTCCTAACGTGACCATGAGTGATACAACGGGAACGTTAGGAGCTAACGTTTGGTTTTACCCTTCTGTAACATCATCATATTTGTTAGAAGGGAATAACACGCCATACAATTGTGCTACAACTGATACGCTAAATGTAATAATCAATCCTGAGCTAGAAATATCGTTAGATACACTACTCATTTGTATGGGAGATACAGTTGACTTGGGGTCAATAATTACGAGTGATCTTGCTTGCGACTCGATATATCAAACGTACAATTGGTATCCTGCTACTGGGTTAAGTGCAACCAATGTTAGAAATCCTAGTTTGGTACTTCAACCTAGCCAAACTACAGCTACCTATACTTTAGAATACTATAATGGTTGTAGTTGTACATCAATTGATTCTATTGTTATTCAGGTTGTTGAAGTAGATGTGAATTATGGCTTAAATAGTTCAACACAATGTGGGCAAGATGACGCTCAAATAATTGTAACAGCTCTAAGTGGAATTGCACCTTTTACTTATAGTATTGATAACGGAACTACTTTTGGTACAGACAACGTGTTCGATAGTTTAGGAGGTGGGATTTATGCTATTCAGGTTATGGATAGCTCTGGTTGTTTAAGCCCAATCAACTATGACACAATTGTAGAGTATGTCCCTCCAGTTATTGATTCTGTTGTTGTTTCAGATGAAACTTGCTACGGATTCTCAGATGGTATAATAGGTGTTTTCGCTAGTTCTTCAAATGGATCCTTGGTATACAGTATTGACAGTTTAATTACTTCTCAAACAGACTCTATCTTTAACGGATTAGCTGACAGTTCATATTGGGTAGGAATTGAAGATACAGCAGGTTGTAAAATACACCAATCTACAGTTGTTGGTGGCCATGCACCTTTGTTGGTTGATAGCACCACAAGTTCAAACTTTTACTGTGATTACGATACAAGTGGAACAATAGAAATATTTGTACAAGGTGGTGTTCAGCCTTATACTTACAGTGTTGATGGTGGGAATACGTTCTCAAATGTATCATTGATAAATAATTTAGATTCTGGAAATTATTCAATTGTGGTTCGTGATTCTTTGGGATGTGAAACTACTCCTCAAGGAGTTTACATAAAATATTTTGAGCCCCCTCAAATAGATACTGTTGTCACAACAGATATATTGTGTACCAATAACGCTGTAGGTGAGATTAGCATTTCTACTGTAATGGGATATGCACCATACCAATACAGTATAGACAACGGTTTGAATTATTCAACATCACCTGTATTTACAAACTTGCCTTCAGCTTTTTATGAGGTTTTAGTGATGGATTCTAATGGCTGTATGAGTACAATGGATTCAGCTTACATCGCTTATTTAGAACCTCCAGTAATTGATTCATTCGATGTAACTGATGAAACCTGTTACAATTATGCTAATGGAGCCATCCAAGTTTATGCATCAGGAGGAAACGGTGCACTATCGTATAGCAACAATAACTTAGTATCAACTCAAAGTGCTAGCTTATTTTCCAATCTGGCCGATACCACATATTGGATTGTAGTTGAAGATACGAATGGCTGTAGTTCTATGCCTCAACAAGTGGTAGTCGATGGAAATCCAGAGTTGGTTATAGATTCTATTATTAGGCAAAACATCTTCTGTTTTGGTGATACAACTGGTGAAATTCAAGTGGTAGCTCAGGGTGGAGTAGCTCCATATATCTATTCGATAAATAATGGTGCGAACTATCAAAATAGTCCAACTTTCACCCAGTTGTTATCAGGTATGTATCAGGTTGTCGTAACCGATGCAAACTTGTGTTCAACCATGCCGCAATTGGCTCAAATAACCCAGTCAACACCACTCTCAATGAACATGCAAATAGATCACGATACTTGTTACGATGCATGTGGAGGTAAAGTATCAGTTCAAATATCTGGAGGTGTTTTACCATATTCATACAATTGGTATGGACACGGGTCTAATCAACCATCAACCAGTAATTTGTGCGCTGGTAATTATCAGGTCAGAGTAACAGATTCTTTAGGTTGTACCTATGATTCGATGTATACAATAACACAACCAACTGAGCTGATTTTTAGTTCTATCCAATTAGATCCAACTAGTTGTAATGGATACGAAGATGGAGGACTAACTGTAATTGCATCGGGAAGTGTTTCACCGTATATGTACAGTATTGATAATGGTCAAAACACAACATCTAACATCTACTTTGATTCTTTGACTAGCGGAAACTACCATATAGTAGTATACGATAGCGGATACAGATGTATGAGAGACACAGTTGTTACTGTAACTCAACCAACTCCTCTTCAGTTAGCTGGGTCGTTTAATACACAAACTATTTGTGTATCTAATTGCATCGATTTATCAGTTAATTTAACAGGAGGCAATGGAGGTCCGTATAACTATTTCTGGACTGGAACTAACGGGTCTTCTTACACAGAAAATGTTTGTCCACAAGCTAATTCTGTTTACTCAGTTTACGCCACTGATGTGAATAATTGTATTTCAAATACAGATTCATTTACCGTTAATCTATTTGATTCACTTCAAGTAACAGCTTTTGGAGATACAGCTATATGTTTGAATGAAATAGCTCAGATTAGTGCTGTTGGAACGGGAGGTAATCCAAACTCAGGATATGCTTATAGTTGGACTCCAACAACGGCAGTTAGTAGGCCTAATTCAGCATCAACTCAAGTTTCACCTCAAACAACTACAACTTATATTGTTAGACTTTCAGATGGTTGTGGTTCACCAGATGTTTATGACTCGGTAACGATTACATTATACCCAGAGGTAATACCATCACTAGATGCTTTAACACCTCTATCAGGTTGTGAACCTTTACGTGTAGAGTTTCAGAATACAACACCTTCGTCTCAACAAGTTTATTGGACAATTGGTGACTATAATTTCACCACACCCAATGTGGTAATTAACGATTTAAGTACAGGGTTATATGACCTTCAGCTACATGTTATTTCAACAGATGGATGTGAGGGTGATTTTATTCGTAGAGATTACATCAATGTAAATCCTCTTCCTGAAGCTGATTTCACCATGACCCCCAATCCAACTACCGTATTTACTCCAACAGTTCGTTTATACGATAGGTCATTTGGAAACATAAGAACTTACAATTGGAATTTTGCAGGGTTAGATAGTTCAAATGTACTTGATCCAACATATGTTTTCCCAGTAGAAGAAGGCCTTTATCCAGTCATGTTAGAGGTGGTAACTGATAGTGAATGTGTTGATACAACAACAAGGATACTTGTTATGAACCCTGAGTTTAACTTTTACATTCCAAATGCATTTTCTCCAAATGGAGATTATCACAATGATGTATTTAAACCCGAAGGTTTAGGAATTAGTGATTCAGAATACTCGTTTAAAATTTACGACAGATGGGGCAAATTGGTTTTTGAAACCAATGATTTTGATGATGCTTGGGATGGCGTTGTTAAGGATTCAAGCCAAGAGGCGGGTATGGACATGTATGTGTGGACTATTGAGCTAAGGAGTTTAACGGGGGGGGATCTTAAGACCTACAAAGGTAAAGTGCATTTAGTGCGCTAGCTCTACAACATGTAACTAGCCTTGTTTTTAATTACTATTGCACAATTTTGCGTTTGATTTGTTACAGAGTTAGGTTAGATACAACAAGAAAATTCACATGTTAAAACACATCATTCTTTCAGCTTTATTAGCAGTTTCAACTATAGGTATTCAAGCTCAATCGGCTATTGAGTTAGCCGAAGATTTATTCTCAAACATCAAGTTGGGATACGATTATCAAGAGTACAAAGTAGCATTAGCGAATATGTCTTATGATTCGCTTCTTATTGAGCTAGATAATGACCAAAAGAAAACTGCGTTTTGGGTGAATATCTACAACAGTTTTGCTCAAATTCAATTGTCAGAAGCTAGTACTCCAGTTAGTAAATATGCCTTTTTTAGAAAAGAATTCATTCAAATAGCAGGAAAAAGCTTCAACCTCAATCGTATTGAACATGGTATCCTACGTTATTCAAAAATTGTGTGGGCTAGAGGTATTTCAAAGCCATTTCCCGCTCAATATGAAAAAGACTTGAGAGTAGATAATCCAGATTATAGAATTCACTTTGCTCTTAATGCCGGTGCAGTTAGCGCGCCTCCAATTTATTACTATGAGGTTGAGGAGTTAGATAAACAGCTTCATCAAGCAGAAGAAGGATTTATTAATACAACAACTACATACAACGAATCTGAAAACACCGTTGAGGTATCTAAAATTTTTGGCTGGTACCGTAAAGATTTTGGAGGTAAATCAGGAATTCTTGGATTACTTAAAAAATACAACAAGGTTCCTGCTGATAAAGAGCCTAAATTGGTTTTCAGAAAATACGACTGGACCACCAAACCGAAACAATACCAAGAATGAAGAAGAAAACTGCTATAATCGGTGCTACCGATAAATCACATAAATATGCTTATCAAGCAACAAGTCGACTAAAAAAACACCACCATCCTGTTGTTCCTCTTGGTGTTAGAGCAGGTGAAATTGAAGGCGAATCAATTGTTACAGAATGGCCTGATCAAATAGAAGAATTAGATACAGTTACCATGTATGTTGGTCCTCAGCGACAACCAGATATGTATGATTATATCATTGGCCTAAATCCCAAGCGCGTTATTTTTAACCCAGGAACTGAAAATCCAGAGTTTTACACAAAACTCGAAAAAGCAGGAATTGAACATGAGGAAGCATGTACGCTTGTATTGCTTTCTACTGGTGGGTATTGATTCGGTACTTTCTGTTGACTGAGTTGAGTCGAAGTCAACGATACATTCAGTTCATAACACATAAAACCATTATCTGGTTATGGAGTTTGAGAGCCGTGTCATTCTGAAATTGCTTCAGAATTTATGACTGTTTATACTAAGTAGTAATTGATTTATACTTCATACAGTCATATGCTGATATCTTAAGCCTTTGAGCTATGGCACTCTTCAACTTCCTTAATTTCCTCCAACAGCTTAATCGCTTCCTCAAACTGACTACCGTTTCCTTTCATCAACCATTTCAGCCATGAAGGTATAGTTCTAGTATTCAATTTACGTGATAGATACCAAGCGATTATTTCGAGCATAAGCGTTGTTATCGAAAAACCAAACAACATTTTCTCACCCCACAGTTGCACTAAATCAAAACCAAAAAGTGATTTCATGAAAAACACGCCAACAAGTGGGCCAAATGGAATGATCCATACAGCAATTTTGATGTTCCTTATGAAGCTCAGTTGAGTGTCTAAAAGTCTTTTTTGTAAGTCGATAATGGGCAGATTGTAATCGATGTTGATAATACCTTTTAGTTGTAAGGTTGAGGAGTGTATAAAAAGAACTGAAAAAATAAAAACTGTGAATCCAGCTCCTATAAAATACCACTGATTCAGGTTCTGTATGATGAAGTACAAACTGTAACTGGCAGTTGCAAGGTAGAACAATAGTGCAATTACAGGGAACAGCCAAATGCCTTTAATATGATTCTTGGCTTCAGAAATATATTGTTGTTTTATAGCTTTTGAATTCAACTCGATTTGACGAGTCAGCTTATGCTCATGTTGTAACCACAACTCATTTATATTGATTGATTCCATGATTATTGCAGATTAAATTTTTTGCTTAATTCTTTTTTTATTCGGTTAATTTGAGTCCCCACATTGGTTTTAGATATTCCTATGATGGAGGCAATTTCATCATGATCAAGTCCATCTAAATATAGAATCATAATTCCTTTTTTGATCGAGGGAAGCTCGTTTATAAAGGAATTTAAGAGCTCTAAATTCTCATTTAATTCTTCAGCTGATTCTTCTTTGATATGAATCAGTTGCTCATTCCAAGGGGCAAAGTGTTTGGTTTGTGTGTTTTGTTTTCGAGTAAAAGAAATAGAAACATGAATTGCTAACTGATACATCCAAGTAGTTGCTTTAACCTGGTGGTCAAATCGTTCATAAGAAGTAATCATTTGGATGATAATCTCTTGAACAAGGTCTTCAAAATCCATTTTGTTGGAACAATAGGCATTAGCAACTTTATAAATCAAGTTGCGATGTTGCTGGATTAAATCCATTATTTCACCATACTGCTCAGAACTCATTTATTCTCTTTTACTACATATATCGTTTCCGAATTCGAAAAATCACATCAAGTCTAAAGATTTTGTAGAGAACAAGGTTTAGCACAGGAATCATTCGTTAGTTCATATTAAGTCGTCAATAAGCGGGTGCTAGATGACGGTACTTTGTACTAATTACCTAATACTTCAACCAAATAATTGACAATACTCATGTTTACAACCTGACATTCATCAGTTCATGTGTCATATACTATTGCCAACTTTGCAATATAATCAGTTGCAAAGATGATTACGGATTTAATCAGAAAATATAATGTTCCAGGTCCGCGCTACACCAGTTATCCTACAGTACCTTACTGGGAAGACAAAGGCTTCTCAGGAGATGCCTGGAAAAATCAAGTAGTTCAAACATTTACAGCATCCAATAGTGAAGGTGAAATTAGTCTATACATTCACCTTCCGTACTGCAATACAGCTTGTCATTACTGTGGATGTAACATGAAATACACTCAAAATCATAAGGTAGAGGTTCCTTACATCGAAACAGTTTTGAAAGAGTGGCAGTTGTATTTAAATCTACTGCCATCGAAACCGATAATCAGTGAAATTCATCTGGGAGGAGGAACGCCAACGTTCTTTAGTCCTGAGAATTTAAAGTGGATGTTATCTGAGATTCTAGAAACTGCAGAGGTGTCTGAAAACCATCAATTCAGTTTTGAGGCGAGTCCACATTCAACAACGCGAGAACATCTTCAAACACTTTTCCAACTAGGATTTAGAAGATTGAGTCTTGGAGTTCAAGATTTCGACCCGAAAGTTCAGGAAGTAATCAATCGTGTGCAATCTCCTGAGTTGGTTTCTGGTGTTGTTAAAATGGCACGCGAAGTAGGATACACATCCATCAACTTTGATTTGATTTATGGATTGCCGCTTCAAACAGCTGATTCTATTTCAAGAACTTTTGATGAAGTACGCTCAATGCGTCCAGATCGAATTGCATATTACAGCTATGCGCACGTTCCATGGATAAAAGGAATTATGCGCAGGTTTACTGAAGAAGATTTGCCTAAGGGTGAAGCTAAACGTGAGTTGTACGAATTGGGTAAAGCTACTTTAGAGAAAGATGGATATGTTGAAATAGGCATGGATCATTTTGCACTTCCTGAAGACGAATTGTATACAGCAGTTCAGAACAAAAGTTTGCATCGCAATTTCATGGGGTACACAACTACATCAACTAAATTGATGATTGGCTTGGGTGTAAGTTCTATTAGCGATTCTTGGGGAGCATTTGCTCAAAACGAGAAGCAAATTAGAGATTATCAAAAACGAGTGGAAGCAGGGGAGTTACCAGTTTTCAGAGGACACATGTTAGATGAAGAAGATTTGGTGATCCGTCAGCATATATTGAATTTGATGTGTAGATTTGAAACAACTTGGTTAGATGAATCTATGCAAACAGAAAGTTGGTACACGGGCTTAGAGATGCTTGAAGAAATGCAAGTAGATGGATTAATCGAAATCGAGCCATATAAACTCACCGTTACCGAAGCAGGCAAGCCGTTTATTCGTAATATTTGTATGGCATTTGATGCTAGGTTGAGAAGAAATCAACCACAAACCAGAATCTTTAGTTCAACAATATAAAATCTCGCACCATGAAAAATATCCTCATACTTACCGATTTCTCAGACGCAGCCAAAGGCGCGTTTTCTACAGCAAAATATCTAGCTCAAAAGAGCAACAGTGTACTTCATGTTATGCATACCATTGATTCGGTGCAGAAATATGTAGACATGAGTTTAACTACTTCTGGAGATCCAATGATACCAGGTTTTGAGCCCGAACTTTTAATGCAAGTCATTGAAAAGCAAAAGGAAGATGCGCAAAGTCAATTGGATGAAATGAAGTCTGAGCTTGAATCGGGTGGATTACAGGTAGTACTTCATTTAACCTCAGGAAACTTGATTGATGATATCAACGAAACTGTTCACGAAAATAATGTTGATGTATTAGTTATGGGAACTCACGGAGCTAGCGGATTCCGCGAAGCTTTTATCGGAAGTAACGCTCAAAAGGTAGTTCGCAATTGTAAAGTGCCTGTGTTAACTGTTCGTGAAGAGGTTCAAGATATTGATGTTGACTGTATGGTATTTGCTTCAGATTACTTGGAGTTTGATATCAATGAGCAGCTACCAAAAGTTAAAGAGATGGCTGAAGATTTAGACAGTGAACTTCATTTGTTGTATGTAAATACTCCAGCCTATTTTGAGCAATCTGAAGATACAATTAATAGAATGGAACGTGTAGCTGAGCAGTATGACTTAGATGATGCTATGCAATACATTTATAATGATTTTAATATAGATGAAGGCATCATGCATTACAGCGATTTGGTTGATGCAGATATGATCGTATTGGTTACTCATGGCTTCAAAGGTTTGAAAAGATTAATCTCTGACCACGTTTCTGAGTCTGTAGTCAATCATTCTAAAACTCCAGTGCTGGTTTTCCATGTATAGAAAAGACTTGTCTACATAGCTGATAATAATAGGGTTGCAAGTAAGGGTAGAGATGCCCTTACTTTGTATCATAGAAAAAAAGCAATAACCCTCATTGCTCATGTTAGACAAATTGATCCATAGAATATTAGTTTGGTCGGGTTTGAAAACCCGAATGGGATCATCGTATTATTATAACTACTATGCTCAATTTAAAGAGTACTGTTTTGTTAGATTTTACGATTACAAAGTTGTCTTAGACAATGCTCAAAAAAGAGAACGCAAAACAGACATGTCACTGTCTTTAATTGATGGTTTACCTTTTGAAGAATTATCTAGAGGACATGTGCGTAAGCTTTTTGGAACTCCTCGTGAGCGAATCGTTCGCAAGAAATTGGGGGTTGTAATCGAGTTTTACAAAATGTATTTACATGGTAAAGCTGTTAGATTACAGGTACATTACCAATCTAATCAAGCGTTTTTCTATCGTTTTTCTTTGCAAAATGCTGTTCAAGATCAAGATTTCAAATCTGTGATTTTGTCAACCATATGCCAAAAGTATTTGGGTGATTTAGAGTTTGATACTGATACAATGAGTATCGTAGATGAATTTGGACACATCCTTTCAGTAGACAACTCATTTCAGTTAGATGTGAATTACATAAATCCTAACGCATTGTTCTTTCAGTCAATGGATTCTCGTATTCACGAAATGAGCTTTGCTAAAGGTGGACACAGAACTGCAAAACACATGGCTTTGAGTAATTTTTGATTGATTTTTAGTGTTTATTAATTTAACGGTGACTGAAGTGAGGTTTAGTCACCGTTTTTATTTTAACACCATTCACTTCGACTCCGCTCAGTGAACGGATTTTGTTCAATATTTCCTACCCTTAAAACCAAACATTTCTTACAAAAACCTTTAGTAGTCTTGAGTTTTTATTCGCTACGTGTCAATTTTTTTGGTGCTCATGAGATCGCTTCGCTAGTTGATTCTTTTGAGTCAAGTCAAAAGAATGAAAGAAATTGAGCGAAAGAAAACCATCAAGCTTAATTGTAAATGCCATTCGTGAACAACAATCACCATTTAAAAGATTACTAAATCCAGTTTAATATTGGTTGAGATGCTGAAACAAGTTGCAGGATGACCGAATTTTATACCCGAACTTCCTAATACTTTGTACTTAATTCTTGATACCTCTTTGTGAAAATCCTTTGTGCTCTCTTGTGCCTTTTGTGGTTAAAAAGGTAGAAGAATCGCAAGTTTGAAACGTAAGCATATAGTTCACAAGTCAATATTTCTCTGTTCCAACCCTAATACTTTGTGCTTAATACCTTGCTCCTCAAATCCTAATCCTGGAAGTCTCCACCGCCACCATTCATGTTGCCTCGTTGAGGGCGATCACGTTCGTTAGCATTTAGTCTGTATGTAAATCCAAAAATGAACATTCTTGGTCTCCACTGACCTTGTTGATAGGTTTCAAAATTGCTACCATAGTATTCGCTACGGTGAACTGAATTGGTGAAGTCTTGTACTTTAACACTAACCGTTGCTTTCTTCTTCATGAACTCACGTGTAAGAGCAATACTTCCGTAAAACAGACCATTGTCTCTACCTTGAGCTGTTTCATAAGGCGCTGTGTAATTGGCCCTAACTTGAAAGTTGAACAGTTTCGGGAAACGCATCATACTGCTTGCCTGAAAAGTCATACTCACATAATCTCTTTCAGAACCATTGGTAATGTTTGTACCATCTAATCGAGATCCATATAGGTTAACGGTTCCGTTTAAAGACCACCACTTAAATGCATTGTAATTACCAGTTACTTCCAATCCGTAATCAGATCTTTGGTTTGCATTTTCAGGTCTCGAAATCGTAACACCCTCTTCAACATATTGAACACGTTGAATAACATCTGTTGTATGTCTGTAATAGATTGAAGGTGAAATGCTCCATTTTTCTTTAAATACCAAATAAGCAACCTCTAATGCATCGGTGTATTCAGGATTTAAATTAGGATTTCCACTTCTAAAACTCAAAGGGTTATCGTATGAGAAGAAAGGATTCAAGTACCAAAAATGTGGTCTGTTAATTCTTCTACTGTAACTCCATTGAATACTTTGAAACTCGTTGAACTTGTAACTCAAGTGTGCAGTAGGGAAAGGGTTGATATATTCTTTTAAGTTGTCGCTATTCAATTGCTCTTGAGACACGTTGATGATAGAATACTCGGTACGAACACCCGCAGCAAATGATATTTTGTCCCACTCTTTACTGTACATCAAATAAGCCGCTAAAATCGACTCGTCATAAATAACATGGTTGGTGTACTCCGGAACAGGAGTGAAGTCGTTTGAACCAGATAATTGCTCGCTTACTTCATAATCAGAATCAATGGTTCTGAAACTCGTTTTAACACCAGCTTCAAACTTTCCGTTTTTCCCCATCGGGTCAACATAATCGGCTTGAAAAACGATGTTTCTCAAGTTTTCTTCGTTGTCTGTTATTTGATTAGTTTCTGCATTTGGATCAGGAGATCCATTATCGGTTACACCTTGCTGAATGGCATTGGTTATTTCTGTTTCGAAACTGGTAGTGTAAGATAAGTCAGCTGTTAATTTTCGATCTTTCTTCTCGAAAGTACGCATGTAATTCATGCTCCAATCGGTACTAACACGGTCTTCTTCTTCTTCGTTGTCGCGAGATGCGTATGCATACGGATTATCGTATCCATCCTCAAACCTATAAGTTACATCGTTTTCATTTAAACCATCATTAATACGGTACGAACCATTCAATGTAATGATGTTGTGCTTGCCAGCCATGTATTCAACACCACCTTGAATGTTATGACTAACTCTAGATCTTAATCGGTGTTCAGCTTGAATTACCTGAGAAATAGAATCGTCATAAAACGTTGTTCTATCTTGATCTTCGTAACCTCTGTGGCTTCCATCACGGTAGTTATAACCACCAAAGAAATTCCAGTTTCCTGTGCGGTGATTTAGGTTTAGTGAAGCTTGATAATTACGAGGAACACCTGCATTTAAAGTGATACTTCCGTTGGTTCCAGATTTTTTCTCTTTTTTGGTGATGATGTTGATGATACCAGCCATCCCTTGCGCATCATAACGAGCACTTGGATTGGTAATTACTTCAACTCGTTCAATTTGATCTGCAGGAATCATTCGTAGCGCATCTTCAGCACTCATAGCTACTAATCCGCTTTGACGACCATCAATTAAGATTCTAACATTACCGTTACCTCTTAAACTCACATTTCCTTCAGCGTCAACAGTTACAGAAGGAACGTTTTCTAGAATACTGGTTGCATCGCCACCAATTGAAGATAGATCAGAACCAACTTCGAAAGTCTTTTTCTCTAAACTCATAGAGACTTGACTACGTTCTGCTTCAACAACTGCTTCTTCTAAAAGCTCCACATTTGGATCGAGCTCAACTTTGTTAACTGTATTAACAGGATTAGCTTTTGTGAGTTCAACAACCTCAGACTGTTTGGCTTTGTATCCCATGAAATCATATCGCAGTAAATACTGACCAGCTCCTGTCAAATCCAGTTCAAAATTTCCCGATAAATCAGTAATTGTTCCACCCGCAAAAGCAGAATCTGGAAGGTGAATGACAGATACAGATGCGTACTCTAATCCTGCGCCAGTACTTGAATCTACAATTTGACCTTTAATCTTGTATTTGCCCGCTTTTTGTGCGAATAAACTACTTGTTGGAAGAATGAATAAGGTTATTAGAACACAGAATATATTTAGCTTCACGAGATAATTTCTTTATTGAATTGATTTAGTTTACAACGGTCAATTTTTGGCGTGCAAAGGTGTGATTTTCTACAGAATCAATATCCATCCACATGTGTCTGAAATCACCATTTACATACATTTCTGCTTGATCTTTATAAAATGGTGAAAACGGATTACCACTCTGACCAGTTGGGTTTATGCTCCAAGCGTGGTCAATATCTGCAAAATCAATAATTATTCGCATTGCCGGACCAGATTTAACAGGGTAGTAACAACTATCTGATAATGGAGCAGG
This sequence comes from uncultured Flavobacteriales bacterium, assembly GCA_913045895.1. Classification (GTDB taxonomy): domain Bacteria; phylum Bacteroidota; class Bacteroidia; order Flavobacteriales_G; family Salibacteraceae; genus UBA6049. Next base: position 19,791 of record CAJWSQ010000012.1, read on the forward strand.
TAGCTTATTGATGACTTCCTCGCCACTGGCAACAGAAAACGGTCCCACATTGAATAATTTGTCTAGCGGTTTCACTTTTCCAAGTGGATGTTCATGCGTAACTTGATGTACGTTTTTCCAGCCCCATTTTGCTGGATCGTCACCCATGCTTTCACTTACTTGTTTAACTGACGCTTGAAATGCTGCTTGAAAAATATCTTTTCGCGTCTCTTTGTTTTCCGTGTTTTGATTATCCCACCAAGGTGAATTTTCAGAGCGAATGAACTTGTAGAAACTTCTTAGTCTTAAATGAGAATTGAGAAATGTGTTGAAGTAGAACGGACTCAACTCATCAGACATACTCAATTTAATAACCTGATAATTTAAAGCATAATACAATGCCGGTTCAGTTGCTTCCAAACTGTGATTCCCATCCCAATTTTGGAGTTTGGATAAAGCAAATTCTTCTAGCGAGTTTTTGGGCTCTATATCTTGGGTGAGAAATTGAGCATTTTCTGGATAAATCGGACTGGTGTTGGCCATCAACAAGGCCTTCATATCTTCAACGTCAAATTGTTCCTTCTCCTCTAATGCTTGTGCAATAGCTAATGATCGAGCTCCAGGATAATAGTAGCCTGGGTAATAAATAGAATCAACAGCTAGTTTTTCTGGTTGATTATTGGCGCTATGCACATATCCCCATTCAGGATTCACAGCATGAGGGTTGTTTTCAAAATCATACCATCCAATTGGTTCATCGTTTCCAGAAGCACCATCAAGTATCAGTTTTGAGTTGACATGATCTGGTCGTTTAATCATTTTGGCTGTTGCCCACCAAGCGATATTGTCATCTGCATCCCCATACATCACATTTAAACCAGGTGCTGCCAAATGAGGTAAGTACGATTTGAATTCTTCGATATTCTTAGAAAAGGAGAAACCGTAAGCAACATACGCAGCTTCAATCGGGAATTTGGTGAATGTCCAATAGACTGAGGTTTGTTGTTTCGATTTCCCTACAATTTCACTGGCATCATTGATAATGGGGCCGTGAGGTGTTTCTCTGATTGTGATGATTTCAGGATCACCATCCTTAACAAATATCGTGTCTTTTCTATATTGAATGTCTGTCCACTCATTGTCATACTTAACGCGATTGCCTTCAATTTCTTCGGCATACAAATCCATGTCATCATTCTGAAACATAGTTAAACCCCAAGCATGTCTCTTTGTATGGCCAACTAGAGGGAATGGAAATCCAGCTAAAAAGTTCCCGTAAAGCGAAAGTTCAGGAGACTCAATATGAGCTTCGTACCAAACACTGGGTTGAGCAAAGCCAATGTGAGTATCGTTGCAGAATAGTACTTTTCCAGATTTACTTTTCTGCGGACTTAAAACCCAGCTATTGCTTCCTAAAAATGGAGCTGCAGGTAATGAGGATACGATATTTTGAATTTCTCCAACCAGAGAGGTGTCTGAGGCAAACGTGTTTTTTAGTGTATGCCAAGTTGAATCATGATGAAGACCTAAACTGTTTACATAATCAGCTCCTAATTCAGATTGAATATAGTTTGCCATTGGATCTTCTTGTAGCGCAATAGCAAAGCTGTAGCTCATGTAAGAAACAGTGTAGTATAAATCGGTAACAGTAAACTTCTCTGGTGTTGATCCAAGGAACAGATATTCCAACGGGATATGTTCTTCTTCAATAAACTGATTGATACCATCTATATACGCTTGACTCAACTGCATATAAGGTTTTTGAGGATGTTCGATCATCCACTTGGCGACTGATTCTTCGGCATGCTTTTTAGTGCCAATGGTTCTGAAAAAACGATCTGTTTTAAGTAAATCTTTGCCAAAGAATTCAGCCAATTTACCTGAGCCAATTCTGCGGAGAACATCCATTTGAAATAATCGATCTTTAGCATGGATGTAACCCAAAGCTCTAAAAGCATCTTGAGTATTATCTGCTGAGATATGTGGAATTCCGTAGTCATCATAAATGACATCCACTTCATTAGATAATCCTACTATTTGTTTATCACCCGAATAATCTGTTTGGTGACTTTGATAAACCCAGAAAATGCTGGCTCCAACAAGAATTGCAATAGCCAATAAGGCAATCAGAATGTACTTAATCCATTTCATTTGATACGCGTTTGGATGGCAAATTAGTGAAATGGTTTAATCCCTTTCTGAAATATTATTTGAAGCGCTCAGAAATTATGATGAAAGGGCACATTGCTATTTGGCAGAGTAGAGGCTTAATTTTTAAAATTAATCTCATTTATATTTAATCCCATGTGGTTTTTTATTCTGAAGTTTGAGTTCTCTCAAAAGCTAGTTCGATATCACTGAGCTAGAATGTTTCCAAATCTTTAAATCTAACGTCAAATTGTTTTGATAAACACACTAATTGAGTAAGTTTGTTACTCAATATTGGTTAGCTCGTCCTGTGACTGACCGTGGCGAAGCCATGCGGTGAGGTTAAGTATATAAGGATAGCTTAGAGGCTCAGATGCACAGTAGCTCAGCGTCATAGATTAATAAACAATGGATTTTAGGTTTGAAGGCTTAGATATTTGGAAAGAGGCAATAACGATTGGAGATGAGTTATTCGATATTGCTGAGTTAGCTGAAAAACAAAAGAAATTCAGGTTTGCAGAGCAATTAAATGCAGCGACACTAAGTATCTCAAATAATATTGCAGAAGGTTCTGGTGCGTACTCAGATAAAGAGTTTGAAGGTTCTTGGCAATTTCAAGAAACTCATTATTTGAATGTGTAAATATTTTACATGTATTTGAAAGAAGAGGGATAATTTCAACTAATGAAAGAGAGAGACTATACCCTAAATTGATTGAATTAAGTAAAAAGATTTATTTCTTCAGAAAATCACTTTTAGATAAACCGGGCATCTGAGCCCCCGAGCTCCTGAGCTCTTGATTAACAATGTTAGACGCTTTAATATCTTCCAAAACAAGAATAAAACTACTGCTGAAGTTTTTTCTAAACCCTGAGTCAAGTTCTTACTTAAGATCTTTGGAAGGGGAGTTTGGAGAGAGCACCAATGCTATTCGTGTTGAGTTAAATCGATTCGAAGATGCAGGTATGCTGAATTCATTCAATGACGGTAATCGAAAGATGTTCAAAGCAAATATTGCTCATCCATTGTTTATGGAGGTTCGTAATATTGTTTTGAAACACACAGGTCTAGATCGAATTGTTGAGAATGTAGTAGAAAGACTAGGAGAGTTAGATCGGGTGTATTTAGGTGGTGACTTAGCCAAAGGAATTAATGCTGATATTGTTGATTTGATTTTTGTTGGGAATCCAGAGCGCGATTACTTGACTACGCTAATTACAAAAGCTGAGAAAATCGCTGAGCGCAAGATTCGTTATGTCATCTACTCTGTTGAAGAAGCAGATGAAAAGCCATTCCCAAAAAACAAATACTTATTGCTTTGGAACAATGGAGAGCTCAAGTGATAGGTATTGGACAGCTTTTTATACTAAGCCAAGATCAGAGAAGAAAACGGCTGATCGACTTATTGAGCAAGGTTTTGAAGTTTACTGTCCGGTAATTGAAGAGATGAAACAATGGAGCGATCGCAAAAAAAAAGTGAAGGTTCCATTATTCAAATCGTATTTGTTTGCTCGAGTTAATGACTCCATCCGGACTCAGATATTACAAGATCAAGGCATAGTTGCCGGAGTAACTTGGTTAGGAAAGCCAGGCGTTATTCGAGATGTTGAAGGTCAGCGGCGTAACACGCGACCAGGTTGCCAAAACCAGCGATGTTCATTAACGAAACACCGACA
>CAJWSQ010000013.1 GCA_913045895.1 uncultured Flavobacteriales bacterium
ATGCAGGTACACCGCGCCATGTCGGCGCATCCGCTTCACTGAAGGCACCTACCGCTCCCTCATCATCCTGGTCCTTGTTGTCATTGAGGTAGAAGCAAGCAAATATGAGGTTGACACCTAATCTTCCAACTGCTTTTTGCTGCATAAGGGCGTCATTATCGTTTAGCTTAACGTGAATAATACACGTGTTGTAATCTCCTTCAGGGTGCATTTGAAAACGAACACCTAACCAGCCGTGACCCTGATTGGTACGGTGAAAGTTGAGTGATTCAATGGTATCAGCAAATGCAAAGAATTTAGTGTGATCTGAGCGGTGATTGAGTTTTTCAACGATGTTTAGGTAATCCTTCTCCAACATAGCTTCAAGTCGCTCACCACTAACATAGCGAGGACTTTCACCATAAATCGAATCGGAAATTTTCATGTCATAAGCACTCTGAGTCATGGCAACCGTTCCTGAAGCAGCGCCTGCTTGGAAAAATGTTGCTGCCACATCTTGACCAGCTCCAATTTCTGATAAAGAACCATAAATAGCTGGATCTAAATTGACTTTCAGTGCTTTTTGTCTTGTGGTGAAATCCCTGTAATTCGTATTATTCATGATGTTTGGATGGGGTTTTTCATCGAATTTCAAAACAAAATTACCCATTCTAACTAACTCAGTTAAAGAGATAATTGTTTTTATTACATCTGAACGTTGATAACCTCGTAAAGGTTTGGTATTCAGTTGTTAAATCAGTTTAGGCTGGTATCGGCTAATTCGCTAATAGAAATGGTGTTGGCACATTGATAATGTTTCAACGGACAAGCTTTGTAACCGTGTAACCCACATGGTCTGCAATCTAGATTCTCTCTGGTTTGAACAACGTAACTTATATCAGCTAGTGGACCAAAACCAAATTTCGGAACTGTAGAGCAGAATACAGCTGTTGTTGGTGCATTCATAGAACTTGCCATGTGCATAGGAGCAGAGTCGTTGGTGTAGTTCATGTGCGCCTGCTGCATCAATGCTGCTGATTGCAGCATGCTTAGCTTTCCAGCTAAGTTGGTTACACCTTGAGTTACTTTAGCGTCTTTTATGATTTGTTCGCAAGCTTCAAAATCGCCTGGAGCTCCCAATAAATAGATCTGAAAACGAGAAGCAAGCTCTCTTATTAAATACACCCATTTAGCAGCCGGTAATTGCTTGGTAAACCAAACACTGGTTGGAGCTAAACATACAAAAGGTTTTTTTAGATAAGCCTCAACCTTTTGTTTATCAGCGATTGATGGGTAAAGTTTAGGTTTGGTAGCATGTTGGTCGGTAAAAGATGCGATAAGCACATGGTTACGCTCAATTTCATGCGTTCCGTTACCTATTTCATGGGGATGTTTCTCTGTAAATAAGAATGAAAATGGATTTTTCTTGAAACCTATTTTCTCTTTTGCACCTGATAATCCTGTGAGTAAACCAGTGGCACCAAAACGCTGTAAATTGATGACTTTATCGTAATGAGTGGCTCTGATTTTTTGGAGTTGTTGATTCAGGTTTTTGTACTTGCCAGATTTTTTATCCCAAATCAATACTTCGCGTAAATGTGGATTATTTTGAAGCAGACCTTCGTTGCCTTTGCGAACCAACATATCGATGGCGGCATCAGGAAAATGCTGAGCTAACTTTTCAACCATTCCGGTAGCCAAAATAGCATCACCGATAAAGGCCGTTTGTATGATTAGGAATTGTTTCACTGTGCTTCAAAAATTCCGCGAATAATAGGAGCGAGGCCGCTGAAGAAGAACTCAACAGCAATAACCATTACGATTAATCCCATCAAACGCATCATCACTTTATTTCCAGTATCACCCAACCAAATCATGATTTTTCCCGATCCCCAAAGAATTAAGAAGGTAACTAACAAGACTATAGCCATGACACCAATGAGTATAGCTTTCATTATCCATGAGTTGGTATCATCCCATAGGATAATGGAGTTGGTAATGGCTCCAGGGCCGCAAATCATAGGAATGGCTAAAGGTGTAATTGAAATATCATCTACGTAGCTTTTAACCTCCGAATCAGTAACCTTTACCTTAGTTAATTTGGCTTGAAGCATATCTTGACCCATGGTAAAGAAAATAATGCCCCCCACAACTCGGAGGGCATTTACAGATATTCCAAAAAAGTTGAAAAGTATCTCGCCACTAATGGCAAAAGCAATCATGGTAATAAAGGCCACGATAACTGCTTTTTGAGCGGTTTTTCTTCGCTGATCCTGCGATAATTCGCTGGTCATAGTCATAAACACCGGCATCGTACCCAGCGGATTGATGATGGTAATAAATGACGTAAAAGCCACTAAAGCAAAAGATACAATTTCGTTTTCCATATAATTAAACAGCTACATTGAAATCTCTCAATGCATCATTCAAAGATGTTTTTAAATCTGTACTAGGCTTTCTCTGACCAATAATTAAAGCACATGGTACTTGATATTCTCCAGCAGGGAATTTTTTAGTGATTGAACCAGGAATTACTACCGAACGAGCAGGAACTTTTCCTCTGTATTCAACAGGTTCATCACCAGTTACGTCAATAATTTTAGTTGATTTAGTCAAAACCACGTTTGCACCTAAAACAGCTTCTTTTTCAACGTGTACACCTTCAACCACGATACAACGTGATCCGATGAATGCATTGTCTTCGATGATAACAGGACTCGCTTGTAATGGTTCTAGAACTCCACCGATACCAACACCACCAGAAAGGTGCACGTTTTTACCAATTTGAGCACAAGACCCAACAGTAGCCCAAGTATCAACCATAGTACCTGAATCTACATAAGCACCAATGTTAACGTATGAAGGCATCATAACTACGTTTGGAGCAACGTGCGCGCCATAACGAGCAATTGCATGCGGAACAACACGAACACCTTTTTCTTTGTATCCGGTTTTTAAAGCCATTTTATCGTGAAACTCAAACGGACCCACTTCAATGGTTTCCATTTGTCGGATCGGGAAATAAAGCACAACAGCTTTCTTTACCCATTCGTTTACTTGCCAGCCGTTTTCTGTTGGCTCAGCACAACGTAATTTTCCTTCGTCAATTTGTTGAATTACAGCTTCAATAGCCTCAACAGTTTTTGCGTCTTTTAAAAGTGAGCGATCTTCCCAGGCAGCGTTAATTAAGTCTTGCATTGTTGAATTAAAACTTTAGAGTTTGTTTAATCGGGTGCAAATGTAGCAAATCGTGGTGCTTTAGCGTTCAAGATAACCAGCTTTGCTATTTTTGTGGTGTGGGAAGAATTGTTGCTTTAGACTACGGAAAGAAACGAACAGGTATTGCCGTAACCGATATTCTTAAAATTACTGCCAATGGTTTAGATACCATTGAGACACCTAAATTGTGGGATTTTTTGGTGAATTACATAACCAAAGAAGAAGTGGAAGCATTGGTTGTTGGAGAGCCAACTCGGATGAATGATGAGCCTTCTGAAATTGAAAAGTCGATAACTCCATTTGTCAACCGTTTTAAAAAACAATTCCCTCAAATTCCCGTTTATCGCCAAGATGAGCGTTTTACATCTAAAATGGCTATGCAAGCAATGATAGCTGGAGGTGTGAAAAAAATGGCAAGAAGAAACAAAGCCTTAGTTGATAAAGTAAGCGCAACTATTATATTGCAATCGTTTTTAGAACAACATAATTTATGATATACCCAATTGTAGCATACGGTGATCCGGTGTTGAAGAAAATGGCCGAAGAAATTGATGAGGATTTCGAAAACCTAGATCAATTTATTCAAGATATGTATGAAACCATGGAAGCTGCACAAGGAGTGGGCTTGGCTGCTCCGCAAATTGGCAAATCCATTCGTTTGTTTGTAGTTGATGGAACTCCATTTCATGAAGATGAAGATTTAGAAGACGAAGAGCGAGAAGTATTAAAAACCTTCCGCAAGGTGTTTATTAATCCAATCATATTAGAAGAAAAAGGTGAGGAGTGGGATTTTGAAGAAGGCTGCTTAAGTATTCCAGGTATCCGTGAAGATGTTAGTCGCCATGATGAATTAACGATTGAATATTACGATGAAAATTGGGAATTGAAAGAAGAAGTTTATTCTGGAATTCCAGCTCGTATTATTCAGCACGAATACGATCATGTTGAAGGAATTTTATTTACCGACAAACTAGGAGCTCTTAAAAAACGTATGCTCAAAAAACGTTTAACCAATATTTCGAAAGGTATTGTAGACGTGAATTATAGAATGAAATTTCCAGCTTTAAAAAAGTAACACACTGATTTTATGAAAAAACTTGTTTTACCATTTTTATCGATAGTATTCAGCATAGGTATTTATTCATGTTCCAACACAGAATCAAATGATTCTGAAAAAGTTGATGTTGAATTGAGTGATGAAGCTTCTGAAGCTGCCGCTAAAGAAGAATTTAAGGCTGAAATCAAAGAGATAGAAAAAGTAATTAAACAGACATCAGGTAAAAATGCTAGGTCGCATACAGAGCGATTAGCCAATCGGTTAATAGCATTTGCTGATGAGTTTCCGAAAGACTCATTAGCTCCCGAAATGATATTTAAAGCCGGAAACGTTTACATTGGTTTGGGAGAGTACAACAAAGCCATTAGCTTTTTTGATCGAGCTGCGAAACATTATCCTGAGTACATTAAAAGACCTGAATTGGTTTATATGAGTGGATTTGTATATGATTATCACTTATCTCAAAAGGGCAAAGCAAAAGAATATTACGAGCGTGTAATTGCTGAATATCCCAATCACATTTTTGCTAAAGATGCCAAACAGGCGATTGAAAATTTAAGTATGAGTGATGAGGATTTAATTCGAAAATTTGAAGCTCAAAACAAGAAGGCTAGCTAAAAATAGCGATTAAAAAAAATTGAAAAGCCTCTTTTGGATTCCAAAAGAGGCTTTTTTGTTGCTCATTAACAGTTAGTTGTATTTGATTTCTGCTGCTTGGCTTAATTCAGTCACTTGAAGATAAATGTTCCAGAAGCAGAATGATTATCAGAAGTCTGAATTTGATAAAAATACATTATTGTGATTTCACAGTAGTAGATAGAAGTGCGAGTAATAAAAGTAAAAAATATCTCATATTGAAGTGTATTAGTTTCAGGCCTAAAACTAACACTTATTCTGCATCAAATCCAGAGGGAAGGTAAAACTCCAAAGTTTCATGAGTGATAGGATGCTCTAGCTGCAAATAAGCAGCGTGTAGATGCAATCTATTAGCTCTGGTTCCGTATAAATCATCACCAACAATAGGTGTGTTGAGTCCTTTTGCATGAGCTGCATGTACACGCAATTGATGGGTTCTTCCAGTTATTGGGTAAAAGTTGACCAACGTTTTGCCACCAATCACTTTGATTTTCTCCCATTTTGTAACCGCCTTTTTTCCATGTTCGTAGCAAACCAATTGCTGCGGTCTATTGTCTAAATCTACTCGAAGAGGTAATTCAATAACTCCCGAATCGATTTCAATTTCACCATCTAAAAGAGCTTCGTATCGTTTGGTGATAGAACGTCTCAAAAACTGCGATTGAAGCTTTTTATGAATGTCTTTTCGTTTGGCTACAAGTAGTAATCCTGAAGTAGACATATCTAACCTGTGAACCAACAAAGGTCCAGTGGCATTAGGGTATCTAGCTTCCATGCGAGCCAAAACAGAATCGTAAATATTCTTACCAGGAACACTTAAAAACTCAGCGGGTTTATTAACTAGAAGGAAGTATTCATCTTCATAAATAATCTCTAATTCACCTACGTTTTCTGGTGCTTTCAACATGGGGTTGTCCTCAACATCAAGGCCTTGTAGCATGTGACCTAAAATAGGTTCACATTTTCCACGACAAGCAGGGTAGAATTGTTGGTGATTCCGTACTTCCGATTTAGGTGATGCTCCCCACCAAAATTCACCCATAGCAATAGGAGAGAGGTTGTGTTGATAGGCAAAATGCAAGAGCTTTGGAGCCGAACATTCGCCAGCACCAGCTGGTGGAGTAGTTTGGTCTTTCTCACTGAAAATAGAGAGTAAACTGCGTTTTTCTTGCTTAGCGTTTAAGAAAGTATAATCGCTGAATAAGCGTTTTTGAAGATTGGCTGATTTGTCTCTACGTTCATTTTTTAAAGACTCAATTTTAGAAGTAAAAACAGCTAATTGCTCTTCTGCTTCTTGAATTTTGTAGCGCCAATAGGTATTGGCATCTTTTAACGTAAATTGCTCCTTGATGCTTTCTTGAGATAGTTGCTCCTTGAGAGAATGAAATGCTTCTTCACTAAGCTTTTCTTGAGCCTCTTTCCTGATTTGCTTACGCTTTGCTTTACCCGCTTTTATTTCAGCTTTCAATCGAGCGATGTCTAGTTCGGCTTGCTGCTTTTGGTTTATCAGGAAATCTTGAGCTTCTTTATAAGCTTGGTCTTTTTCAAGTTTCTCAATTTCTAGAGTGTATTGATGAACTTCAACTTCTTCTTTTCGGTAATAACCTTTAGAATCGAGCATGTCGAAAACAGGAGGGACAAAACCTTTATGATGATTAGCATCAGCCAGTTTCCCTGAAAATGCAGCCAGATAACCAAGTTTACCAGATTGATCTTTTACAACCAAAACACCAAACATTTTTCCAATAATCAAGCCTTTTTTAGCCTTGTCTAAACCGAAGTTATGATCTAGCTCTCGAGTAGAAAGATCTTGTTGTAATTCATTTGCAGCCAATTCAACCAAAGGGTGTGGTTGATAGTAAAACGGGAAAGTAAACTTATTAGGAAGTGTATAGCTTTCCGTTTGTGATTGAAATCGTCTGATGAATTTGCTTAAGTCCATTTGCAGGTGCAAATGTCTATTTCTTATTTGAATAATCCTCAATTACCACAATGATCATTCTTTTGAGTGAATCTTGGAAGTATTGATATGTAAAGTAAGGATTAAAATACTTTGATAGCTATCAGAGTTATTTGTACTGAAAAACTAATGTGTTAGCTATATAGAGTTAGGTTGAGTGACTAGATTAAAACTTAATCTAAAAGGAGTAGTCAAACATTTCCAATTCTTTTTTGTAGTTCGTTTTAACCCATGAAATTTCAGAGTCATTTAAGATTTCTTGATAAGGCAGTTTGTTTTTACGTGTATTTCCTTTAAGCTTTTTCTTGGGTAGGGATATGGGATCATCCAAGTTCAGTTTTTCACTAACATCTTGTAACCCGTTAGCTATGTCTTCGAAGAAATATACTTGATCAACAATTACTTTACCTTGATCAGTGTACAGCTGATAACCTTTAACTTTTTTAGCATCGCCTGATTTGATAAAGTTGCTAATTGAGCCATATTTTTTATCACCGCCAGACCAATAATACCATGAAATTAATTTGTCAAAGGGATTTCTTTCAAAAGTGAACTTATAGTATGAATTCCAGATTTCTGGTTCGATTAGTCTTTTAACTTCTTTGGCGCTAATGTGGTTGAAAAAGCGTAACCTTTTTCTCTTTTTAACCATATGGATGAAATCGGATAAACTATACTTACTAAAGGGAATAAGATAGTTTTGACTGCCTGTATAATTTAGTTTTTGTCGATACTTTTCATCTTTTGGTGCTACAGGAGTTATGATGTCGTTTGGCCCACAAATTCTCGAAAGTGCTATTTCAATACTAGTTCCAGCTGTCTTTTCAGTTTTAATAAAAATAAATTTATGCTTGTGAGAAATAATCATGTTGAAATTGAAACTAGTATTTGGAAATTTGATTGAAAGTTGACGAAAATAAAATCTTTTTTATAACCACTCAGATGAAAGTCTATTATATAGGCTGTTTTAATTGGGGCTTGTTTGAAATATTAGTTAGATACTCTATAAATAACAATGTATCAGAGTCAAGTTAAACTCAAAAAGATAGCGTAACTTTTATCCAAACCTGATTCAGAATAAGAATCAACTATCGTAACCATTTTTTCATGTTAGGGAATTCTTTATTCTCACAAAGTTCCATCCAAACAAGTAAGGGGAGACCGATATATTTTTGGTTTCGGAATTGCTCAATTAACCATTCAGAGTCGTTTTTATATCCATTGGGGTGAAACACCACTTCTAAGTCAAGAGATAAGTGTTTACAAGCCGCATACGACCATAAAATAGCACCTAATTCATCACCATCTGTTGGCCAGTTTTCAGCCATTTCGGAGGAGCCAATTAATGGTCTTAAATGAGCTTCTGTAACGGCAATATGTCCAGCCTCATGAAGCAAATCACCCGGATATTTGAGTTGACTAGAATCTACTAGTATTGTAGACCCTAGAATATCAATTCCTGGCAGAAAAGTATCTGTTGGTAATTCTCTTTCAATGACTTGAATGCCAATGGAATTTAAAAACTCAAAAATGGTATATGTTGGGTTATTTTGCATGAGTAATGATTATTTTTCCCAGGTAAAATAATCAAACCCGACACCATGAAATAAAACTGGTTCTATAAAAATAGTTTTGTTTATATCTGAAAATTCTAGGATGTTATATTTGTGATTAGAGGAATTATCAACTGTTTGAGAGGGAAAGTTTAAATTTTGTCCACTTCCTATATGAATAATAAGAAGCTTTTTATTTCCAATTTGATATCTTCTTATTGAACCAATAAAGAGTTTTCTTTTGAGAGTTGTTGAACTTACTTCAATTGCACTGAAATTAGTGATATAATTATAAATGATTGAGGCTATTGAATTAGAGTCAAGAATCACTGGAGTCAAATCGTAGTATGTACAATTATTCAGCTTGACACCAACTTTATTTTGAATGGTGTCAAACACCAGTGTTGTTGATTTGGAAGTGTCTTGATAATCACTAAAGCTAAGATTTAACGGTGTGGCTTCTTTAAAGCCAGTTGATTTTTTAGCGATTTTCTGTGCCTTTATAAATGATACATTTATAATGCTATCATATTCATTTTGAGGGAATAATTTTATTGTATCAATTTCTAGAGAATATAATACATTATAGTTTGAGTCATAAATTTTGTAATAGCTTATACCAAACCAACCCATGTTTTCCCATCTACTATTAGAGTTGTCTATTTCATATTCAGTTCTTGACATTTGTACTTCTAATACGCATAATCCAGATTTATTCTCACCTATTGGAAAGATTCTATTTTGAGATGCAGAGAAACATCCAAAAGAGAGATTAGATATTAAAATGAAAACCGATATAAGAGTAATTATTCTCATGGCTTAAGAGTATAAAGGTAAAGTCTAATTCTGTTGAACTCTTAATTTACCCAATAGTTGAACTTCAACTTTAATAGCCTCGTTTATATTGTAATTATTGATAGAATCGAATAAAGTAAGGTGCGATTCAGTTAAAGAATTTTCTGCGTGAGGTAAGTGTAAGTCTTTGAATATTCTATTGTCTGTTGGTCTTTTAATATCTCTTGTAAGCCCGCATTCATTTACATAAAGTTGTTCCTGATTATCAGATAAATATACGATCCAGGTGTCAAGTGTATTTATTTGAGGTTCACAATAGGGGTTGTAGTGAACAGTGATTTCATCATGTATACTAAATTCACCTTTGTAAGCCGATAAAATATGAACACGAGCTGAATGGTCTTTTTCATTTATTTGGTTTACTTCAACTAGATAAACATCAGTAGAGTAACCATATTCATTAACTACCATTTGTTTGTGTTCTCTTGGAGGAATACAATCACAGTTAATAAAGATGATTGATGATAGAGTTAGTAACAAACGTAGGGCTGTCTTCATGGAATTTAAATTTATTCAAATTGAACAGGTATAGGTCTTCTAAACCTCCATTCGGGTGTTGTTAACAGTTCAGAATCAAATCTATACCAAGGACTTATTAAAGAGTCATTGGGATTTTTGAGAATTTGAATCTCTTGAGCAGGCATATAACTTTGGGCTAACAAGAATAACTTCTCTCCAGTTGATTTATTTTCAACCATATCAACAATTACAACACCATGTCCGGGACTTCCACCATAAATGAAAATATCACCTATTTGTATGCTGTCTTCACTAACAGGGATTAGTTTTTTTGAAAGCGATAATGTGCCTGCGTACGTGAATACAATTTCCATATAACTCCAGAAATCAGTGTAGGTGTTAGATGGTGATGTGGCGTTATACCATTTAGTTGTGTTCCCTTTTACACTAATTCGCTTCCCTTTCATCCATTCAGTATAATCGACCCGAAAACCATTGGTGAAATTGAAATGAATTTGATCGTATTGTTTGTTTTTCCAGAGGTATTCAGCTCGTAACCTCATAATGGCATCAGCACATTGGTGGAGGTCCTTGTTGCCTATTTCTAAATCTACAACGGCATCGTACACTTCATGATTTGGCTTTGTTGATCCATCATAAATTGTGACCAAACTACCGGCTGGTTTTAAGGGCAATGTTCTGAGGTATTCGTAGTACGAGTTCGGCTCTACACTTATTCTTTCATATCCTTCAGGGGGATTAAATCGAGTTTTTATACTGTTCCCTTCATAATTGATTATAGATTTATCTGGTTTTGGATCAGGTGATACATTGGTTTGAGTAAAACCTACTGATTCTACAAATTTATTGGAATTATTACTTGGTGTTTGGCAACCAAAAAGAATAAAAATAGAAAAGCACTTAATTGTATTGGTTAAAATCATGCTTAAAAGATAGTGTTGTGAGTTGAGAAACTACTTCCAACTAGAGCAATAAAAGCGTTATTTAGAAACTGTTTTTCGTCCAATAAACTTTCCTATGAAGTAAGCCGACAATACTGGAATTAACACAAAAGCCATTGATTTATCTCCGTAGTCAAACTCATTTAGTGTTATCAAGATTCCAGCTGAAATAACAATGAAAAGAATATCGAAAATGGAAAAATTATTTTTCATATCAAGTTTGGTTTTACTGTTAAGCATCGTATATCTTCGAATTTAGCAAAATCAGGTCTTTATTTTCTTGAGTTTGGTGTTTAAGTTGTCAATAAAGTCTTGGTGCAGAATCAATTCATTCAACTTACACTCAAATGTGATTGTGTGATTTATATTAGGGAATGAGATTTTCTTTTTTGTAATTGAATAGGTAATCATCACGTTGAAGTAATTGAAGATTAAAATGAGTTTTTGCAATGGATCAGTCTTAACTACTTTAAATCCCATTTTATTAGCCGTTCTTTCATTGATGATGTAACTGGTACCTCTAATGGTTAATTCATCTCTATCATTTTTGTTTGATTCAATTAGATGGAGTAGCCCCTCTAGGAACTGTTGTAGAATGAGGTTGGTTCTTTGGTTCCCATTCATTTTTGATTCTAAAACAAAAACGTAATCAAATAGTGATCCACCATGAATTTTAACAACACCATTTCGTGGTTTTTCTGATACAAAAAGAGGTGAGTGGTAGATTAAATTTCCTTTTTGTTTCATTGCTGGAACATCAATAAAAGGAGCAACTACGGTAAGAGAAATTGATGCTGCAATAATTCCGATGAAGTAGAGTTTTGTGGTCCAAGAAAAAAGAGCTGCTAGAGTAATTAGCAGCATTAAACACCCTACAACAACTAGTTGAATTTGTAGCTGTTGCTTTTTTGATTTAATGAAGAAACGGTGTTTGACAGAATTTGAGCCTAGCAATTGAGAATATATTTAAAGAAGTAAGTATAGAGAATAACAGATTGTTGTATTTATCTGAATTAGAGGTTTTATGTTAAGTGTTTTTTTGTTTAGAATAACCTAAAGCAGCTCCAATAGCGATTCCTAAACTCAACCATAAAGCTAAATTGTTAGTTGCAACCCCAATGGCAACTCCTATGCCCACTCCTAATCCTATAAATGTTCCGAAACTCTTTTTCATATACAGTGCAATGTACAAAACCATAAAACATGAGCCATATCCGTTTATGACTCGTGTTCATGAGTTTACTTTCCATAATTAATTGTAAACGGATGGTTATAATTCACCGCCTTTAATTAGCACAATTATTGTAAAAAGGACAAAAAGTAACTGCTTAATTCTTTTCATATCTGATAAGATGAAAAACCAAATTACAGTCTTAAAATACCCTTTATTCCAGAATTTGATAAGTGGTATTTCAGCTTAATACTAGTTTGTATTATGGGCGATAGATTACTACTAATCCCTTAAAATCTTAATCACTCTGTTATACATAACCTCAGAAAGATTCCAATGATATCCGTCAAAGTTAGTGGTGTTGGTAAATTGAATGACAACAGCATCAATATCGCTATGGTATTTGGCAATGGTTTGGTAACCGGGCATCATGCCAGTATGCTCAAGCTTATAAAGTGACTTGTAGAGTTCTTGTTCATCACTGCTCTCGAAGACAGAACCTTCATTAAGAGCTCTAATAAAAGTGCCTAAATCTGTTGCAGTTGCAAGCATAAATCCGTTGTCGTCTGTCTTTAAGTCATTTTCGTAACCTACGTAATAGCCGCTCATAACTCGATCTAAATCTACATCATGGATAGATCCGTAAGTGTTTTTTAAGCCGAGTGGAGCCAATATTGCTTGTTTGATGAATTGAAATTTACTTATCCCTGTTACTTTCTCGATAATCTTGCCGAGCAGTAAATAGTTGGTGTTGCTGTACTCAAAATCTGAATCAGGTTCAAAATGTGCTGGTCGATCAAGAACTATGTCCAATCGGTCGGTGTCGTTGTCTTTAGGGTGAGCCCAGTAATTGTTGATTCTGGTATAATCTGGGATTCCAGTTCGGTGACGAACCATCATCTGAATCGTGATGGTGTTGGCGTTCTCAATTCTATTCACTAGTTCAGGAAAATAGTCTGCCAGTGTTTCATCAAGTGATAACCGATTTTGATAAGCCAGTTTGGTGATTGCAACTGCAGTGTAGAGTTTTCCTACGCTCGCTATTTTGAATAAATCATGTGGGTTTGCAGGCGTTTTCGTTTTTCTGTTTTTATATCCGGAGGTATAGTATTCAGGTCTTTTTCCTTTGATGTCTACATAGGTTATAATTCCATCAAATCCGTAATTACTAGCCTCATCTACTTGTTCTTGAATAGATTGAGGTAGTGGTGTAATCCATGCAATTACAATAGGCCATGGAACAAGTGTGAGAGAAATGGCAGTAGCAACTAGAAGTGCAATTTGGATGAATCTCTTTTTGTGGATTGGTTTCATTGGCGGTAAAAGTAGTAGGTTTTATTTAGTGATTACCAAATACATCTTGCGTGATGTATTGAGAATCCGCTTTAGGTTTAAAAAATAAAAAGCGGTAAAAGCCATATGACCTTTACCGCTCTTGAAAATGACGTTAAATCTAATATTAAATTAGAATTTTCCGTTGTTGTTTTTCCATTCGCTTTTTGGAGTGATAGGTTCAATAACGTCCCAGTGTTCAGCTATTTTGCCATTTTCTACTCTAAATAAGTCGTAGAATGCGTTGTAATCTTTTCCAAAGTGACCTTCGCTTACAACCAACACGAAATTCCCTTCGCCAAGTACTTTATGAATTTTATCGTACTTCATAAAAATACCTTGTTTAGCTAAAGCATCTAATGTTGCTCCAAGTCCAGAAAGCTGATCTGGAATTTGAGGGTTGTGTTGAATGTAGTTATCACCATCATAGTAACCTGCAATTTTATCCATTTTACCGTTTACTAGAATATCATCTACAAAGCTGCGAACTAGCTTTTTGTTGGCTTCAGTTTTATTGAGGTCTTTAACTTCAGTTGCCCCGTCAATCATAGTGTGACCACTAGGATTTGGATCCACAGGAGTTTCTTGTAAATTATCCCAGTGTTCTACAATTTGACCATTTTCAAATCTGAAAATATCAAACCCAATTTTAGGACCAAAGAAGTTGTAATCAGTTTGTGCGAAAACGTAATCGCCATCCTCAAAAATCCTAACTGTATTTACTCTTGCAGAGTTTGGAGGAAGTTGTTGCAACAAAGCTCCAAAGCCTGCCAAACCATCAGCTGCGTTAAGGTTGTGTTGAATGTATTTGTTTGGATTAATGTATCCTGCAGGTTCTTGATCTCCTGTTTCAATACTTTTTAAAAGGGCAGCTACTTTTTCTTTATTTGAAAGTTCCATCTTTTTATTTTTTTGAATTTCTACGTTATTGAATTGCTCACCATGGTTTGCTGAAAATGCCATGGATAATACTACTGTTGCACTTATTAATATCTGTTTCATTGAATTTGAATTTGATAATGCAAAGTAGCAGCAGCGCTTCAGAAATAAGACGGTACAAAAAGGACTATGAATGATACTTTTAAGCCGATGGGTATTTTTCACGGAACTCTACAGGAGTCTCGTTGGTGTGTTTTTTGAAGTATTTAATGAAGTTGGTTGGTTCTTCAAAACCCAGTGAATAAGCTATTTCTTTGATGTTTTCGTTGGTGTGTACCAGCAATCTTTTGCATTCGAGTAAGATTCGCTCGTCAATGATATTTTTTGGAGTCTTACCGTAAATTTTTGTAGTGGTGTGATTTAGCCTTTTAGGAGAAATATTCATTGCATCAGCATAAAATCCAACGCTCTTGTGTTTGATAAAATGTTTGTCTAACAGGTCTTTTAGTTGCAAGGCATATTCCAGGTGAATGTCTTTCTTTAGTTCAATAAAACCTTGCTTTTTTCTTTCTCTTTCAGCGTGTAGTAATACGTTTCTTAGATCGTTTCGGATGATATCAGCCTGATATTCATCTTTCAAACTTTTAGACTCTTGTTCAAGTCTTGTGATGGTAGACGCAATCAGAGTATGTGCAATGTTAACCTGCGATATAGAAAGCAAATCGTTAAACAGAATACTGCTCTTCAGAAACTGCGTATCATCTTGTGTTTTGCAAAAGAAGTTATCAGTAAACAGTATGGCTTTACCTTTGAATGGAGTAGTGGTGTCAAAAAGTTGAACACTGCCTTTGTTAATGAACAACAATGAGTTCGGTTTAATTTTAATAGGATTGAAATCGATTATATGAGTTGGAGTACCTTCTTGAAACCAAAATATTTGGTAGAATTCAGCCCGATGAGGTATTTTAATTTTATCAGAAAACGCATTGAAAAGCAAATCGAAATCTATGATTTCAAATTCTTGTGGAAGTCCTTTTTTAAAGTCGTATTTCTGAATTTCCTGAGTCATCACTAGCAGTTTATAGTCAAATACAGCAGCTCAGCAAAGTTATATGCGAGTTGGTTAACCAGTGATTTATTTCAGATAATACACGCTTATTTAAATCTGCCCTTGACTATCAACTCCCATTTTCTTCAAAATGCGAATGACTTTTTTGCCTTCGACTTCGCTCAGTCAACGACATCTCCTCTTTATACTTTGTACATAATTCTTGATACCTCACTTGTGAAACTCTTTGTGCTCTTTTGTGTCTTTTGTGGTTGGAAAAGAAGGGGGCGGTAAATCATCTGTTTCCCTCGATACAATACCTCACTACGCTCGGTATCACTCGGGATGACAGTTTCTTGGTACTTGGTTCTTAATACTTCGTACCTCTTTTGTGAAAGTCCTTTGTGTCCTTTTGAGCCTTTTTGGTTCGAAAGAATGATACAGTTCCGTTAGCGCAGTAGAAAAATATTGGCACAAAAAAAGCCCCGATTTCTCGGGGCTCTTTATCTGTATAAATTAGTTCATCAACCCTTATTGTTTTACAAACTGAACGTTTGCAATAACTTTTACTTTATCTGAAACAACAATGCTACCAGCTTCAGTAACAGCGCTCCAGCTTAGGTTAAACTCTTTACGGTTAATTTCACCAGTTACTTCAAAACCAGATTTAGTTTGTCCGTAAGGATCAACAGCAATACCGTTGAATTCAACATCTAAAGCAACCTCTTTAGTTACTTCGCGGATAGTTAAATCACCCACTAATTTTTCGCCATCAAATGATTTAGAAACAAATTTCATTTCTGGATATTCTTCAGCATTGAAGAAATCGTTTGATTGCAAGTGACCATCACGATCAGCGTTGTTTGTATTGATAGAAGCTGTTTCAACCGTTACCGTTGTTTTAGCTCCAGAGAAATCATCTCCTTCAGTTTCGATTTCACCACCGAATTTCTCGAAATGTCCGGTTACAGTTGAAATCATCATGTGTTTTACTTTAAAAGTAATCTCAGAGTGTGTTGGGTCCATTACCCATTTTGAAGTTGCCATATTGCGTTTTGTATTAATTGTTATAGTTTGATTTTTAAACTCTTAGCTCAATTGCATAGGGACTTCCATCAACAATACTTTGCTATTAGCTGATGGAGTTATTGGCATTTCAGTTGTGTTCCAAACTCCCATACCATCGCGTTTGCCTAAAAGCTGATCGCCAATTTGCGCTTCGCCTTCAATAACAAACACATAAACCCCATTGCGTGTATCTTTCAATTGATAATTTACTGGTTTCGATTCAGTAAACTCACCCAAATGGAACCATGCATTTTGGTGAATCCAAACACCTTCATCGTCTGCATTGGGTGATAATATTTGTTGGAAGTGATTTTTGATGTCTTTGTTTTCCAACGTAATTTGATCGTAACGCGGTGTTACGTTCTTTTTGTTGGGGAACAACCAGATTTGTAAGAAACGAACTTGTTGATCTTCATTGCGGTTGTACTCACTGTGAAAAATACCAGTTCCGGCACTCATCACCTGTATATCGCCTTGCTTAATCACAGCCACGTTATTCATGCTGTCTTTGTGTTCTAAATCGCCTTCCAATGGAATCGAAATAATTTCCATGTTATCGTGTGGATGCGTTCCAAAACCTCTTCCAGGTGCCACTTGATCGTCATTCAATACGCGTAAAACACCAAAGTGCATTCTGTCTGGATTGTGGTAATTGGCAAAACTGAATGTGTGATGCGTATCTAACCAACCGTGGTTGGCATGTCCTCTTGTATTGGCTCTATGAATTACTGCATTCATCACTTTTTCCTCCTTATTTGGCAAGTGGTTAAATCCCACTTGATTCATTAGTTTATTGTATGTAGATTCTTCTTTTTTACTCGTATTTGCTGTGGCTACGGCAGGAACAATGGCTGCTGCAGCTCCGGTGGTTATTGTCTTCTTCAAAAAGTCTTTGCGTTTCATACTTCTTTGAATTTGTTGAAACAAAAGTCGGGAGTATACTAGAGGTAGGGCTTACGAGAATCAGGCGAAGAGTTATAAAAATCCGACATCAGCGGTTTTTGCGGAACTCAGAGGGCGAATTTCCATCGCATTTCTTGAAAAATGCACTGAAGTGAGAAGATTCAGAGAATCCTAAGTTGTAGCCAATTTCTTTGGTAGAAAGATCTGAGAAATATAGCATTCTACGGGCTTCGGTGTGTAATTTGGTTTGGATGTACTCTTTAGCCGTTCGGCCAATGAGTGATTTTACCGTTCTATTGAGGTGGTCTGCTGTAATGTTTAATGCATCAGCATATTGTGTACTCGAGTGCCATTCTTGATAGTGCTGGTCTACTAATTCTTTGAAATTTCGAAGCAATGAGTTTCCAGCTTCAACCTGCTGCAAATTGTCATCGGTTAGCGTACACGTATTGTTACACAAAATCAAAAACAACTTTAAATAAGCGCCAATAGCTTGTTTGCGGAGCTTCTTATCAGAATGATAATAAGTAAACATCTGCTCGCAATACTCAGTAAGTTGCTCCAACTGATCTGCAGCCAATGGAAGTGGAGGAGCCACTCCGTAATCATTGAACAAATTCAAATCTTTGATGAAACTCTGTGGAATGTTGTTCTCAATCAAAAACTGATTGGAAAATACCATGGAGAAACCAAAAGACTGTTCGTATTCAATAACCTGATGCACTTGACCAGGAGAAATAAAGAAAGCCTCGCTTGGATTTAAATCGTATTCCTGAAAATCAATGATGTGTTTTCCGCGTGCTTTTTGTACCAATAAGATGGTGTAATAATCGTGTCGGTGCGGAGTATCAGGTTTGCCATTGTGTTTGATGTAGATATCTTCCATGCGCGAAATACCGAAGTTCTTCTCCGGATCTTGTTTGTGCACATTCTGATATACTTTAATCGAATCTGGCATTACATGATGTATTCATCGTCAACAGGTTGAATGGGCTCAGGTGTTTTTTGGTAACCCAACATTTCTAACAAGTTGATTTCAATGGTACGCGTAATTTGATTCAGTGGAATACTGGTTGGAATTTCATCAAACGGATTCACTAAGGTTTGACCAATGAATTGTGTGGTTAAGAATACATAACCGATCATGGTTCCGAAAGCAATAGACCACATATCAACATAATCGGCAGTAACGATGGTAACACTGATAATGAAAATCCAAGTAAATACTTTGGTGTAGTAATAATATGGAGTAGGGAACACGGTGTTTTTAATGCGTTCAGATTTCCCCATTTCATCGCTAAAGCGGATGAGTATTTTACTCAACTCCAAAAACTGAAATCCATCAATGTAGCCTTTGTCGTAAGCATCTTGCAAATCTTTGGTTTGGATATGCAAAATAGCGTTGTGTAAGTTCGATTGCGATTCGATTTCTGCAATATCTTCTTCCGATAAATATTCGCGATAAAGTGTTCGATCGCTTTTACGCAAGTTCGATTTTAAAGCATATAAAAAAGCGATATGGCGTTTCACCATGCGTTCTTTCAAGGTGTTTACAAATAGCGGATCGCCACCATTGGGCTTTAAAAAATGGATGATTTGTCGAGCCCAACTTCTTGAATCGTTAACAATCTCGCCCCAAACTTTTCGAGCTTCCCACCAACGGTCGTATGCCTGGTTGTTATTGAAACCAATGAAAAAGGCGAGGGCAGTACCCAAAATGGTTGGTATAAGCGGAGGAAAATCAATGTAGTGAACAAACAAGTGTTTATCGGCAAGATAAGCTCCAACACAGGTTAAGAAATCTGTTAGAAAGCTTCGCCACGTATTTTCAACTACACGACTCCACTTCACTTTTGGGGCGATCATCATAGCGTATAAACGATTTTCAAAATTTGAGTTACTTGTATTAACATGCGATTTCTCGAAAATAGAAATAAAACCGCTAGGATGTATTCAATTAGGCCATAGCCTTGCAATGATAGTGACCGATGAATTTTGGTTTTCAAACCATATGAAAAGTTGAAAATAGCTCATTTTCATTGCTATAATTTCAAATATGAGGTAATTCTCCATTAATTAAGAGTTAACCGATTTAACATATAATTAGTGCTTTGTAACTTACGTATCACAAGGGTTCTGTGAGTTTTAAAGATGAAAATGCTGAAAAATTGAAGTGAGATTTTTATCGAGATATAGAGCCTGTATCCAATAGCATTTGTACTATTGAAGAGCGAATAACAACTCCACGAACCCCCAACTAAAAAAAACTCCAATTATTAACTTTTATGATTGCTGAAAAAGTGAAAAACGAAGCAAAGAAGCAGGGTATGCTTGCCAATGTGATGCGGCAGTTTAACCATGCTTCAGACGTAATCGACTTAAACCCCAACATTCGAAAAATTCTGGAAGTAACCAACAACGAGTTGGTAGTGCATTTTCCTGTGAAAATGGACGATGGAACAGTAGAGGTATTTACTGGGTATCGCGTACAACACAACAATTCATTAGGTCCATACAAAGGTGGTTTGCGTTATCACCCTACGGTTGATTTAGATGCAGCGCGTGCATTGGCTATGTGGATGACCTGGAAAACAGCTTTGGCTGGAATTCCTTACGGTGGTGCTAAAGGTGGTATCCAATTAGATCCTAAGAAATATTCCACTTCAGAATTAGAGCGCATAACTAGACGCTTTACGTATGCATTGGGCGATAACATCGGGCCAGAATTAGATATTCCTGCTCCAGATGTCAATACCAATCCACAAACAATGGCGTGGATCTTAGACACGTATATGTCTACCAAAGCTCCAAACGAGCGTTCAACGAACTTACACGTTGTAACGGGTAAACCTATCGGAGCCGGTGGTTCTGAAGGTCGCGACCGTGCAACAGGGTTTGGTGTTTATTTAACCATCAAATTCTGGGCTGAGAACAACAACGTTGAGTTGAAAGGTAAGAAGTTCATTGTTCAAGGTTTTGGTAACGTGGGCTACTGGGCTGCTTTCTTCTTAGAGGAAGAAGGAGCGAAGCTAGTGGGTGTTCAAGATGCGTTTGGTACTATCTATAACGAAAACGGTATGGATGTTCAAGCATTGAATGAGTATCAATTGGCTAACAACGGTACCGTACAAGGATTTAAAGAAGCGCAGGCGGTTGATCCAGCAGATTTCTTTGCTCTTGATTGTGATATCTGTGTTCCAGCTGCTTTGGGTAACCAAATCACAGAAGACAATGCAGATTCAATTAAAGCACAAGTAATTGCTGAAGGTGCAAACGGACCAACTGATGTTGCTGCTGAGCAAATCTTATTGCAAAAAGGAGTAACAATCATTCCAGATATCTTGTGTAACTCAGGTGGTGTAATTACCAGTTACTTTGAGTGGTTGCAAAACCGCAATGGCGAGATTTGGCCTATTGAAGAGGTGATGGAGAAGTTGGAAAAGAAATTGCGTATTTCTTTCAATAAGGTGCAAAAAGTAGCTGAAGAGCGTAAAGTAGATGCACGTACAGCTGCATTCATTATCGCTATTGAGCGCTTACAACAAGCTTATGTAGATCGTGGTATTTTCCCATGATATTGGCTTGGAACAATAAATCGAAAAGGCTACTTCAGTTGTGAGGTAGCCTTTTTTGTTATTGCTTGATAATCTTTAAAGTTTCTTGTTTTTCATTACTATAAGTGATGTTAACAAAATAAACACCAGCTTCATCAACTGCAATGGAGTAGTTGGTTGAATGGACTTCAATCATTTTAACCAATTTACCATCAATAGAATAGATGCTAATGGTTTCTATTTCAAGATCAGACTGTAAAGTAAATTGAGCGTTGGAAGGATTCGGGTAAATAGTAGTGTTTGATTTTGTATGCTCAACTACATCTTCAGTTGAAGTGATGAATTGAGTGTTGTAGTTGATTTTTGGTAGGTTTACTTTGTATACACGAATACCTGAGCCACCTGTATATAGTCCTTGAATAGCAATACTTATTTTTTCATTTGAATTAATAATGCTAAACGTACCAGTTGGGTTTTCTTGGAGAATAGTGTCCCATACAACAATACCATTATCAGGATTCATTTGTCCTAGGTAAGCATTTCCATATAAGTTACTGTCCGATTTAATATCTGGTTGTGCTGCAAATAATATCCCTTTATCTTTAATGAGAGACATTGCTATCACAGGAAAAGAACTTGTATCATTTAAAGTGAAGTTTTGAGGGGTAATAGGCTGATTTTGTATAATGTTCCAGTTATTGTCGTACCAATAGATATAGCTTCTTCTTTTTTGAAAATTATCCACAAAACTCTCCAGTTCACTCGAATAAGTTATGTAACCATCTATAGTTGCTCCTCCAGGAATATCTGTGACAGTATCATTTGGTATTGTAGAAATAGAATAATTCCCATCAGGGGTTAATTCTAAAACCCCATCATATCCAAATAAAACCCACTTACTATCTTTCAATGGCACTTCATTCATGCGGTAGGGATAGTTGTCAACATTATCTTCAATTTCAATTTTAGAAACAAACTGTCCGTTGTTTTTATAAAAAGTAGAAATACCAATGTCGTCATCGTCATTATCATTATCACGAGCATTGTGAATTAAAGTGATTCTATCTTGGTATTGAATAAGGTTTACATTAATTAATAAACCAGAAGTATAATCTCCAGCAATGGAGTCACTTCTCCAAATTTCTGAACCTGCAGAATCAAGTTTTAGAATGAAATTGGTGTTGTAAGTATTTGAGGTAGACATGTGTAAATAGACATTACTATTACTGTCTAACAACATTTTAGTAAAGGCAAAGCCACTGTAAAAGTATTTGATCCAAATTTCATTGCCATTTGAGTCAAGCTTAATAAGCATAGGGTAACCTGCTTGAGCACCACAGATATAAATGTCGCCATAATTGTTAATGGCCATATCAGCGGCTACTTTAGAATCGTTGTATTCTTGAATAACACTCACGCTTTGAGTATGTGAGGTTTTGCAAATGAGAAGAAATGAAAAGAGAATTAGTAGATAGTTGAATTTCATGATGTTGTGAGTTAACGGAGACTAAACTAAACAAAAAGCCCTTTCATTCCGAAGAACAAAAGGGCTTGAATATGGTGAGATATACCTTCGATTAAGCTTTTACGCCATATAACTCATCGCGTTGAGCTTGTACACGCGGATCAGCGATATACTCATCGTAAGTCATCAATTTATCAATCATTCCGTTTGGAGTAATCTCGATAATACGAGTGGCAACGGTTTGTGTAAAGGTGTGGTCATGAGAAGTGAACATCAACGTACCTGGGAAGTTTTGTAGTGAGTTGTTCAATGCTTGAATACTCTCCAAATCCAAGTGGTTGGTTGGTTCGTCTAACATCAAGAAGTTGGCTTGTTGCAACATCATGCGAGACAACATACAACGCACTTTTTCACCTCCAGAAAGCACACTTGCTTTTT
>CAJWSQ010000014.1 GCA_913045895.1 uncultured Flavobacteriales bacterium
TATTCTTTGCAAACGTTAAACTCTTCTCATATTCTGAGGAGACTAAATAACGTATCTAAAACTAATATACTTAATTATTAATTTAAAGAAAAAATATTATATTTTGATATTTAAAATATTTATACAGTTATAAAATATAGATACATTTTAGTCCGGCATCATGTTACAAAGTCATATCCTTTAAAATATGACAGTGCCTAAATACATAAATAGAAATGCATCTTAATACAATAAATTTCCATCAAACAACTAACAAAGCACCGTCATATATCTCAGGATTTACGATTTATTCTAATGCAATACGCAAAACCAAAAGCAAATTTAAGAATTTTAGCAGTTTATGATTAATGTTGAAAAAACTCTTTTCTATTGCATATTATTTATATTTTGGATCAAAGTCAGTATTATTAAACATTTATTATGAATTACAAAACAGTACTTGCATTGTGTTTATGGTTGTTTTCAATGAAAGTAACCGTTGCGCAGACCCAACCCGAGTTAACTAGTAATGTTGGAGACCAGTGGATTTCATACTTCGAAAATTCTGAACTCTTAATTGAAGTGAAAAAATCTGACTGCGTATTTGAGTCAAATGGAATTAAGCAACAATGGTTGCTGTTTAGATATAGCAACAAAACAAGTGAGAACAAGGAGATATCGTTCAATTACGACTTGTACTATGATGATGTTTGTAAGACCTGCAATTCTGATGAATATGAAATTCAATTTGACCTAGGGCCAAATGAAGTACTTGAAGGTAAGTGCGACATTATGAATAACAAGCAGTATAAGTATGCTTTTATTAAACATCTTGATCTAAAGAACTACAGTGTACTAACTCAGTTCAATTTTAGTAACCTTTCAATTAAATAATCCCATGAGAAACTTTAAAAGCATATTACTAGGGGTTATTTCACTTGTATTTAGCTCACAATTTTTTGCCCAGACTACGGGATGTACAGTTGATTTAACTGCACTAAATGATACCGTACTGTGTGGTGATAGCATACACCTAAATGCAGATGGAACTTCCTATCAAATACAATTATCAGAAGACTTTGATAACAGTACCTTGGGTCCTGGTTGGCAAGGTACAGCTGGTATCTCTTTCAATAACCCTTGTGGTAACGGCCCTGGGGGTGCTACAAATGCCCACATGTGGATGGGTAATGGTTTAGCAGGAAATAGATCTGTAGCTACCGTCAACTTTGATCTTTCTTGCGGAGGTAACATCTGTTTCGATTTTAGAATGGCGATCCAAGGTCAAGCATCACCTTGTGAGGGTCCAGATCAATCGAATGAAGGTGTTTATTTACAATACTCTACAGATAATGGAGTTACTTGGACTACAATCAATTATTTTGATCCTGATATTAACAATTCAGGGGGTAGTAGTTCAAGTCCATATGTAACTTGGTCAAATTACTGTTTTAATATTCCTCCAGGGGCACAAACACCATCAACTCAAATCAGATGGCATCAGATTAATACTTCTGGCTCAGCATTCGATCACTGGGGTATAGATAATGTTGATATCTATACAACTTGTGCAACAGGTTTCGCATACAACTGGTATGGTATTGATAGCGCACAAGTTCCCGTTAATCCGAATTTCATCTTTCAAGATAGTGGTAACTTCTCTCTACATGATACTTTCTTATATGGTGATTTGACTTATGCTGTTATGTTCTTTAACAGTATTGACACTTGTTTTGATACACTGAGTATTGAAGTATTAAATAATCCTATAGAGGCAGCATTAAGCAATCCACAGATATGTTATCTGCAAGACTCTGCTTCTGTTGTTCTATCAGGTGGTGATACATATACTTGGAACATCTTAAGTGGAGACCCTCTAAACGCGGGTACAAATATTGGCTGTATAAATTGTGATAGTACATGGCTTTCACCAGCTACAACCACAACCTATCAAGTAGGTAGTAACCTAACAGGTATATGCCACGATTACGATACTATTACATTAGAATCAGTAACGGTACTAGATCCTTCATTTAACTTTAATGATCCTGTTTGTAATAATGGAGATACGTTAATAGGCGTACCATATGTTTCAGGTGGTACTTGGTCTGGTACTGGAATTATTGATTCAGTGCTTGGTATTTTTGATCCTAACCTGACACAAGCTGGACCAATCCCTGTTACTTATACAATACCTGGAATCTGCTCAAGTGACACAACAGTAAATGTTCAGGTAATACCTTTACCAGATGCAGGCTATTCAGGTCCAACTGAATTTTGTGCAACTGGTGGACCATACACGCTTACACCAAACACACCTGGCGGAGTATGGTCTGGACCCGGTATTATTGACTCAATAAATGGTATTTGGGATCCTGCTGGAACAGGACTAATGGGTAATTATCAAATTACATACACATTAAACAACCCATGTTTTAATGAAGAAACCTTCAGTTTACTTGCATATGGTGCTCGTAACTTTAATTTCATTGAGGATCCTATAAATGTTTGTGCTAATGATACATTAGTGCTGTATAACAATTACAACCTAAATACAGGTGGCAGTGGTAATCCAGTATTAGCTTCTTGGTCTGGCCCAAGCATTACTAACTCAGATAGTGGTTATTATACACCTTCAATAACTGGTACAGATACGGTATACTTGACTGTTTCGGATACAAACAATTCATGTGGCAGAACAAAGGCATTGACTATTGAAGTTTTTCCTGTTGATACACCTAATGTTATTGGAGAGCTTGTTTATTGTGATAACTTAACTTCAGCTGTAATAAGTATTGACAAAGGGTGGAATCCGAGCAATGTCACCTATTCTTTTACACCAATAGTTGGATCAGGTAATATTACCGTTGACGCTTTAGGTAGATTTAACCCTAGAGCAGTTGGTGAGGGTACTTGGGAAGTATATTACTCGTACACAAACCTTAATGGCTGTACTGCTTCGTTAACAGACACATTACAAGTTATTAGGACTCCTGAAGATCCAATAATTACCTCTGATATCTTTTGTGTTGGTGAGGCTGTTGTACTAAGTGCTTCAGGATCTGAGCCAGATACAGTTTTCTGGTATGAATCTAACACACCTAGTTCTTCATCTCAAATCGGATCTGGAACACCATATTTCTGGGGTGTTGCTTCAGATGATGATATATCTGATGTTAAAACAGTTTATGCCAGAGCTGAAAATAGCGAATGTACAAGTGATTTGATCTCACATGATATTACTGTTGTACCAGCTCCAGACGTTAGTATTACAAGAACCTATGTAGATTCTTTAGGAAATAGTGAAACAACATACAATCCAGCTGAAAGATTATCTGGTAGAGCACCGTTTACTATTGATTTTATAGCAGACGGAGCTAATGTTCCACCTGATAGTGTCTATTGGGACTTCTGGAATAATGGTTCACCAGCAGACGGATCTTATGGATGGCCTGCAATCAGTGACGCAGGTGATGCTCCATTCCATCCTTACACTTATCAAACCGAAGGCCAATACCTTGTAATGCTTGTCACAACTAATGAATATGGTTGTTCAGATACTTCTTATGCACAGCATGAAGTAACCTTCGAAGCTGAACCACCAAACGTTTTCACACCTAATGGAGATGGTGTTAACGATGAGTTTTATATTCCTGGGGCTACAGCATTGCGAGATTTCAATTGCATAATCTATAGCAGATGGGGCCGCGAAGTGTATCAATGGTCAAATCCTTACGAAGGTTGGGATGGTGGCGATTCCAATGACGGTGTATATTACTACATCGTAACTGGAAAACGTGCAGACGGTTCTGACTATACTAGACGAGGTACAGTTACTCTTACCAAAGGTAACTAATCCATTATAAATCTAAAAAAAGCCCGATTTGCACTGCAAATCGGGCTTTTTAATTTGTGGTAAGTGATGCATTTATTTCACAAATACAGATTTACTTAATCTGAAAGCTTGGTCTGCCTCTTCGTAAAGTCTCTCTCTGTGTGTTGGATGAGCAATATCAATTAAAGCTTTGGCTCGTTGATGAATATTTTTGCCGTATAAATTAACAGCTCCGTATTCAGTAACCACATAGTGAACATGAGCACGAGTAGTAACAACTCCAGCTCCTTGCTTTAAAAATGTAGAAATTCTACTAATTCCTTTTGCAGTTGTTGATGGCAATGCAATGATGGGCTTCCCTCCTTCAGACAAGGAAGCTCCACGCATGAAATCCATTTGACCTCCAACGCCAGAATAGAATCTATTTCCAATGGAATCGGCACATACCTGACCAGTTAAGTCAACTTCAATTGCCGAATTAATAGCTGTTACTTTTGGGTTTTTTTGAATGGTTTTCACACTATTCACCCATTCAATGTCTGCCATGTTTACTAGTGGATTATCATCCATGAAATCGTAAAGTCTTTGAGAACCCATTGCAAAACCACTTACAATTTTACCTGCATGCGAATGCTTATTCTTACCAGTAATCACTCCCTTTTCGAAGAGATCTAAAATCCCATCAGAAAACATTTCTGTATGAATTCCTAAATCTTTGTGATTACTCATCGCCTTAAGTGCTGCATTAGGTATGGCACCAATACCCATCTGTAAAGTTGCTCCATCGTCTACCAAGGCAGCAATATTTTCACCAATCTTGGTTTCAATGGCATTTGGTTCTACTGCCTCATGAACATGAATGGGATGATCTACCTCTACAAAACTATTTAGGGCAGAAATGTGTATCAATCCATCGCCATGAGTTCGAGGCATTTTAGGATTGATCTGAGCAATAACATGCTTGGCAGAATCAATGGCTGCTTTTGTGGCATCTATAGATACTCCTAAAGAGCAAAATCCATGATTATCTGGTGGTGAAACTTGTATCATTGCCACATCCAATGGCAATATATTTCTGCGAAATAATAAAGGAACTTCACTCAGAAAAATGGGCATGTAAGATGCCTGTCCCTCTTCTACAGCATACCTAACATTGGCACCAATGAATAAATTATTGATGTAGAAAGACTCCTTATACTTCGGATCTGCATAAGGTGCTTTTCCATCAATATGCATGTGGATTAATTCCACTGCCTTCAGTTCATCGCCTCTATTAGTTAACGCATTGATGAGCTCTTGTGGTGCTGCAGCTGCGGTATGAATAAATACACGATCACCACTTTTTACAATCTTTACAGCATCATCTGCTGAAACGGCTGTGTACATTTGTTTTCAATTTTTAGGTTTGATTGCTAAATTACAGGAATGGAAATTGAAGAAATAGAACACTCGTCAGTTCTTGAAGAAATCTTAAATGAACTGAAAGAAACTTCTGAAGATAAACCTATAACGATTGGTTTGTTGAGCATTTCTGCCCTAGAAATGATGTCGCAATTGATTAGTGGAAAGCTCAATAAAAGAGGTAATCAGAAACGTTTAGATCGCTATTTAACTTTCAACACCAAACTGAATACTGAGCAAAGAGAAGTCCTTTATCTATTCAGAAACGCCTTGGTACATACGGGTGGCAGATTTGCTTCAACTCCGGCAGGTAAAGAATACCGCTTTGTATTTGGGGATCGTGAACAATTGATCTACTCAAGAACTAAAACGTTCTACGAAATCAACATTCAATTACTAAGAAACTTAGTTTTTAAATCGTGGGAGAAGAGTCTTCTTAAAATACAAAAAGACACCTCAACACATGAGAGGTATCTTTTCGTATTAAAGAGATTGGGCCAAGTGCCTACTTAGAAGATCGAGTCCACTCTGTTGTTCTACCAACCCAGCTAACACCTATGTAACCACGTACATTGAGCGTGTTGCCATCTAATGTCATCTCGCAAGAATAAGTCTTACCACTTTCTGGATCATAGATTTCTCCATCTTCCCATTCATCATCGTCAAACTCAAAATCAGACAATAATTCCATTCCTACTAATGGTCGAGATTTAAGATCATCATCAGGATTGTTCTTATCTACTTTGGGTTTTCCATTTTCATTAGGCTCTCGCAACCAAATAATTTTTCCAAAGTATTCATCACCCTTTTTGTAGATCTCTACTTTAGATTTTCCGCCATCGGTTAACCATACTCCAACTACATCATCAGCGTTTTGGGCTACAGAAGTGTCAAAAGACATAAATGATAGAACCAAAGCGATTGAAAGTGGAGCAAATGCTTTTCTTAAAAATTGATAAATTTTCATGGTGTTTGAGTTATAGAGGTAAAAATCCATAAATTAGATCAATAATCAAAAAAACAACTCAGATGGAAAACGGAAAATCAATTAAAAACATCGCGATAGCAGCAACTGCTGTAATTGCAGGAACTCAGGTAAATGCTCATGAGCTTTTTCAAACAACAGATTTAGGAAGCGCTGCAGATGTGCGATCAGAATTGATTTCATCAAACCAAGCCGTTTCTCCATTCTTTACCGCTACTCTTGAGTTGAAATGTGGTGAAGGTAAGTGTGGCGAAGGCAAATGTGGAGAGTCATCTGAAGAGAAAAAAGCTGAGAGCAAAAAAGAAGAAGCTAAAAAATGCTCTGATCCTAACTGCAAAAACAAGAATTGCAAAGAAGGAGAAGCTAAAACCTCTAAAAAAGAGAAAAAAGCGGAAAAAACCGGAGAACACAAATGCGGTGAAGGCAAGTGTGGCGAAGGTAAATGCGGAAGCAACTAAACATATTATATATCTAGCTCCAAAAGCTGTTTTTGTCTCACTTTGACGAAAACAGCTTTTTCTTTCATGAAAAAATCAACACACATAGGACTAGGGTTCCGAAGGGATTTTGCGGTAGAATTGTTGGAAAGCGATTCCGTAAAACCTGATTTTATTGAATTAGCTCCTGAAAACTGGATGGGAATTGGTGGATACTGGCGCAGTATTTTAGATCAAGCTGCTGAGAAATTTCCAATCACATCTCATGGATTGTCACTTTCTATTGGAAGTCCAGATGAACTGGATATTTCATTTGTAAAGCAGATCAAGCAGTTTTTGGATGAATATAAAATTGAAATTTACTCTGAACATCTGAGCTACTCTAATTGTAACAACGCCCATTTATACGACTTGCTTCCTATTCCGTTTCGAGCCGATGCGGTAAAACACATTGTAGAACGAATTCGAATTGTTCAGGATATTTTAGAACGCCAACTAGTACTCGAAAATGTATCTTATTACACGCCCGTTGGTGCTGAAATGAGTGAGGTTGATTTCATCTCGAACATCATTAACGAAAGTGGTTGTGGCCTTTTACTAGATGTCAACAATGTTTATGTAAATGCTTTTAATCACAGCTACAACGCTGAGGAATTCATTCAATCTTTACCACTAGAACAGGTGAAGTATATGCACATGGCAGGGCATGAAAAAGTTGCCGATGATTTGATTATCGACACGCACGGGCAGCCAATTATTGACCCCGTGTATGAATTGTTTGAATTCACTACATCCATTGCTCCCAATGTGCCCGTATTACTCGAACGAGATTTTAATATTCCCGAATTATCTGATCTTCAAGCAGAAATGGATCAATTACGTACTATAAGTTCCAATCAATGGTCTACGAATTATGCAACTAAAGGCTGATACAATAGCGCTTCAAAAGGAACTTGCTAATTATACGCGAACAGGTAAATCTGATCGACTTGGAACTTTAAATCCAGACAGATTGAAGCATTACAGGAGATTAGTTTACAATGTGGCACAAGGAATTATCGATCAAGCTTTTCCGATTACCAAATCATCTGTAGATCCTGATCTTTGGAATGAGTTAAAACTCCAGTTTCATGAACATTATGCTTGCCGAGAGGCTGAAGTATGGAAAATGCCAAAAGAGTTCATGAATTACACATCAGAGAATGAGATTGAATTAAAAAATCAATTTCCGTTTCTGATGGATTTATTGGAGTTTGAATGGCTAGAGATAGAGATCCAAAATCAGATGAATGATTCCGATTTTGAATCGAGATTAAAGAATGGTGAAACTGACATGATAAACCCATATCATCAACTCTCTATTTTTGATTATCCTATTCATAAATTAAATGCTAAAGAAGCGCTCAATCATCCTGGAAAATACTACTTGTTGACCTACAGAAAATACTCCGATTTTCAGGTTCGATATATGGAATTTACACCGTTTACAGCCGTTTTATTTGAACAATTCAAGCAAAATCAACCACATTTTGATGTTGCGTTGGTAGATACCTGTCATTTATTCAACACAGAATTGACAGACCCCATAAAATCTGAAAAAGAGCATTTTATTGCTCGTCTAAAAGAAAAAGAAATACTCGTCTAAACGATTTTTGGGATAAAAACAAGAGCTCCAATGAGTGCTGAAGCAATAGAAATCATCAAAACTGCACCTGCTGCCAAGTCTTTCACTTTTCCAATTCGTATATTTTGATTTTCATCTACTTCATCAGCTAATAACTCAATAGCTGTGTTGATCATTTCGGCAGCAAAAACCAAAAAAATACAAAGAATAATCGCTATCCATTCTAGCGTTGAAATGCACAAGTAAAAACCTAAACTAATTGCTAAAATAGCTGCCAAAGTATGTATCCACATATTGTGCTGCGAATACACCCATTTTATTCCTTGAAAGGCGTAGGCAAAACTTTTGATTCTATCTTTCAAGGAAAATTTAGCCATTTACTTTTGAATTATAGCGGTTCGGATGCTCAGCTTTCCATCTTCTAGATGCGTCCAAATGGGGCGAACCATTCCAAGATGTGCCGAAATGTTGTTGTAATCTCCAAAAAACACCTCTGAATTTGGTAAAAATGGTTTGTCGCTAATGCGTTCATTCTCCCAAGTCAAGCCTCCATCTGTTGAAGTTGCCAAGTACACATCTGTTTGGTTATCTAAGTGATTTCTTCTATCGTAGAAAACGCAATATAAATTCCCAGTGGTTTGATCTATAGCCATCCATGTTAAAAACTGATGTGCAACTGTCTGATCATCATTTACCTGAATTGGATCGCTCCATGTTTTGCCTCCATCAGTAGATTTTGCGACAAAAATATCTGTGTCAGTTTCTCCGTTTCTTTGATCAGCCCAGTTTACATAAACAGTTCCTCTGTGTGGTGAATTGCTGATATCACAAACTGTAATTGGCATTCCGTTACAACGATTAATTCCAGGAATATCAATGGTCCAACCACCAGGTTGATCGGCAACAACTAAATCTTTATCCAACCAAGTTTCACCGCCATCAAGAGAATAATCAAACCAAATTTTCTCATCGTAACTCCAAGCCACATAGATTTCTCCGTTGGGCCCAAACGCAGGAACAGCACCTTCGGTAGTTTGGTCGTCATCTACGCAATCGCCTGCATATTGATTAATTCGAATGGGTTCAGACCATTTTTTTCCTTTTCTGTTTGAACGCGAAAAAAGAATGTAAGAACTGTCTTGTTGTTGCTCACTACCATATCGATCGAATTGTGTCCAAGTAACCACCATTTCATGTGAAATAGGATCGTAACAAGCCCACTCCTTATCTTGATCTTTTGGATGATTGAGTCCAATTGACCAGCCTTTATTCCATCGTTTACCGTTGTTTTTTGAACGTTGAACCACTATTCGATCTAAAATTTCTTCACTAGCCCAATTTCTACCCGTTGGATCGCTTAAGTGGAAAAAATAGAAATGACCTTTCGAGTTTGAAATGGCTACAGGATCGCCCCACACACCAAACTTAGAACTCAATCGGTTTTTAGCCCAAGTTCTACCGCCATCAGTACTGTAATAAGTACGGTTAATGTTGGCTCCAGCAACTAAATATTGAGTGTCTTTAAGTGATATTGCAATGGTTGGCTCTTCTGGCCCACCAGCCGATGGAGCTTCGTCTATAATGATATTTTGATATGCCGATTGCGCCCACAAAATTTGCGGAACAGTTACCATCAGAAAAACAAACAGCTTAAATAGTTTCATGTAACAAAATAGCTTTAAGTTCACTTAAAATCATGGCTGTGGCACCCCAAACAACGTGATTTTGAATATCAAAGTAAGGTGCTTCAACTTTAATTCCGCTCAAACCAACGGGAATTTTCTTGATTTTAATGGTATTGGGCTGTGTAATAATATCAAGTGGCGTTTCTATCAATTCCTTCACCTCTCTGGGATCAGGAATAAACTCGGGTTTTGAGTCTAAAAGACCAATAAAAGGAAAGACCAAAAAGCCACTTGGTGGAATATAAATTTCGGTTAGCTGACCAATTAAATCAACACTGGTTGGATCTATCCCAAACTCCTCATACGTTTCACGCAAAGCAGTTTCTTCGAGACTTGTATCTATTACCTCTCTTTTGCCACCTGGAAAACTTACCTGACCACCATGAGTTCCTTTATAATCATTGCGCAACATTAAAGCTGTGTGGGCAATATTGTTATCAGGATAAACCAAAATCAACACAGCACTTTCACGCGGATTCGGATTGACTTTACGCGCAATTTCACGTGAAGTTTTGTTGTATGGAGCCATTTTTAAATGCTGCTCTACACCAGGTAAATCTCTGTTAAATGCAGCTTTTAACTGACTTATTGACCTTGAAAACTCATTCATTAAGCCACTAAAATATGACTCATTTTCAATAAATCGGAATGGATGTTTTTAGACTTGGTGATTGAATCTTTGAAAGAACTCAAAACAACTTCGCCATTTACCAATCCAACTGCCTGATTTCGTTCGCCATTGAGCAAAGCTTCAACAGAACTCATACCCAATCTACTGGCCAGCATTCTGTCTAAATAAGTGGGAGACCCACCACGTTGAACATGCCCTAAGATGGTTACTCTCGAATCATAATGTGGGTATTTTTCTTTAATGATGTTATTCAATTGAACAGCACCACCAACTTGATCGCCTTCCGCCACAACTATGATGCTAGAGAAGATTTTCTTTTTGCGTTTTTCATTCAAATACTGCATCAATTCAGGCAAATCTTTTTCTTCTTCAGGAAGCAAAACAGCCTCTGCTCCACCAGCTATGCAAGAGTTTACAGCAATATGTCCTGCATCGCGCCCCATCACCTCAACAATAAACAATCGGTTGTGCGATGTTGCAGTATCTCTAATGGCATCTAAAGCTTGTACAACCGTATTGCAAGCAGTATCAAAACCGATGGTATAATCGGTTCCATAGAGGTCATTATCAATTGTCCCAGGAACACCAATGGTTGGAATTCCAAATTCTTTTTCAAAAACCAAAGCACCAGTAAAAGTGCCATTTCCACCAATTGCTATTAAGCCTTCTATGCCTTCTTTTTGCAAATTCATGAACGCTCTTTTGCGGTATTCAGGCTCTAAAAACTCTGGACATCTGGATGACCTTAAAATGGTGCCACCTCGGTTAATTATTCCAGCAACATCATAGTTTTTCAGCTCCCGAAATTGGTTGTTTAAGATTCCTTTGTAACCTTCTAAAATTCCAACCACTTCAACATCGTGATGATGGGCAGTTCTAACCACCGCACGTATGCAAGCATTCATTCCCGGAGAATCGCCTCCAGATGTAAAAACACCAATTTTTTTCATAGCAAAAGACATCAATTATAGCATATGTGGAAAGTGCATTCAATATAAGTGAAATCTGGTGTATTCATTGTAAGCACTAACAAAAACTTGTGTTAACTTTCCAAATTAAGCAATAAGAAAAGTCTTTATGAAAACTTTCCAGCATCAGTTTAAAGTACTTTCTAATAGCATTGCAAAACCTGATTTCGACCCTGATATTGTTCTGATTTTTGGATCAAGATTTCAGTTTGAAGGTGATGCCATTGAACTTATTCAAAAAACATTTAGCAACAGCACTCTTTTTGGATGCTCTACAAGTGGCGAAATTAGCAACCACGGTGTTTCTGATAACTCAATTGTTTACACCTGCATAAAATTTGAAAACGAGAATTCTAGTTTCAAATACAAAAATTGTAAAGTTGAAAAACCTGAAGATAGCTTTCATGCTGGAAGTCAACTATCTAAAGGACTTTATAGAGATAACCTGAAGCACATCCTCATTCTGTCTGATGGCCAATCTGTTAACGGAAGTGAGTTAGTAAAAGGCATTTCAGAAAATTTACCAGAATCAGTTACTGTTACTGGTGGCTTGGCTGGTGATGGAGATCGATTTGAACAAACTTATGTGATTGATGAAAATGGATATCCAAAAAGTGGAATTGTAAGTGCCATTGGGCTATATGGCGATCATTTTCAAATTGCTTATGGATCTGCTGGAGGCTGGACACCCTTTGGTATTGAACGAAAAGTAACCCGATCAGAAGGAAATATCCTGTACGAAATTGATGGTTCACCAGCCTTAGAGCTTTATAAATACTATTTGGGCGATAACGTGAAAAACCTGCCCTCATCTGCTCTGTTATTCCCAATAAATATGCGTGTTAATGCAAATTCTGAGGGAGTTGTCAGAACCATTTTAAACGTAAATGAAAAGGATAACAGTTTAATTTTTGCTGGAGATATCCCTAATAATAGCTTGGTTCAGCTCATGAAATCAAATAGCCATAGATTGATTGATGGTGCAGAGCAAGCAGCTAACATTACACTTGAACAAAGCAACGAAATTCCAGAATTGGCATTTTTTGTAAGTTGCATAGGTCGCAAGTTGGTAATGAAACAACTTACTGATGAAGAAGTAGAAATAGCATCTGATAAATTGAGTAATCCCACGATTACAGGTTTTTATTCATACGGAGAAATTGCTCCGTTTAAAACAGGTAAGGTTTGTGAATTACACAATCAAACCATGACTATAACTACCATAAAAGAGTAAGCAATGCATAAACTACTCAAAAGACAATTAAAACAATTAGGGGATGAACACCAGATTCCACAAGAATTCTTAGATGCTGTAAATGCAGCATATAATGAGTTTGATGAGGACATCAATCGTTCTGACCTTATTTTAGACAATAGCCTTAACGAACTCAACAAAGCCAATGAAGAGTTAAAAGAATTGGCAAAATCTAAGGCTCAAGAAGCTGAAAGCCTAGACGAAAAACTGCAGGAAATTATAGAATCTGTTTCTGAAATCGTTTTTCAGATTGATTTAAATGGAAACTTCTTATTCCTGAATTCATCCTGGGATAAAATCACTCAATCATCTAGAGAAAAAGCCATTCACACCAAAATTACCAGGTATATTCATCCTGATGATTTTTCAAAAATCAAACGTAATTGGGATGAATTAAAAAGCGGCAAAAAAAATTCATGTGAATCTAAATACAGGCTTAAAAATTCAAGTGGTGAATACCGATGGGTTCACATGAAGTCTAGAGCCATTTATGTCAATAAAAATATTCATCACATAACAGGTACTATAGCTGACATCCACGAAAACTACCTTGTTGAGCAAGAAAATCAGCGATTAGCACTAATTGCACGTAAAACGCAAAACCTAATTATTCTAGCAGATAAAGAAGGTAAAATTGAATGGGTAAACCACGCATTTGAACATATTACTCAATACAAATTAGAAGAGGTAATAGGCAAAAAACCAGGGTCTATTCTGCAAGGGTATGACACTGATCCAGAAACTGTTAAGAAGATATCTGAAACTCTACAAAAAAACGAATCATTCACCGGTGAGATTATCAACTACAACAAACCTGGCCATCCTTATTGGCTCGAGTTAAGAATTGACCCAATAACTAATGATAATGGTGAAAACACCGGTTTTATAGCTGTTGAAAGCGTAATCACCAAGCGTAAAGAACGTGAAAGGAGCTTAAACCTACTCACTAGCTTATTTGAGGTCAGTAACGAGGCTTTTCAAATTACAGATGATTTGGGAAATTTCTTGTTCATCAATAACCAACTTTGTAAAAACCTTGGCTATACTCACGATGAACTTAAGTATAAAAAACTACAAGAAATTGAGTTAAAATTCCATCAAGAAGGCAGGTGGGAAGAATTTATAAATGACTTAGAATCCGAACCAGAAGGTGTTTCAGCTGAGGGAACTAACATCCGTAAAGACGGTTCTCAATTCCCTGTTGAAGTGCGTGTTAAATTGGTAACCATAGATGATTTCAGATATGTGGTTGCTATTGTTCGTGATGTTACTGAACGAAAAGAGCAACAACGTGAATTATTAAAAATTAATGCTCGTCAAAATGCGCTACTCAAAAACCTGAATGCTGGAATTATGGTTGAGGATGAGAACCGAAAGATAGTCCTCATCAACCAAAAATTACTCGAATATTTCAACTCACCTGTTTCTGCTGAAGATATGCTAGGTGTAGATTGCGAAATTGGTGCTGAAGATTCTAAATACCTTTTTGAAGACGGTGATTTATTTGTGAAGCGTATCAACAAGCTAGTAAAAGAGAAAAAACAAGTTTTAGAAGAAGAAATCGTTTTTGCCGATGGTCGTATAATGGAAAGAGACTACATTCCTCTTTTTGTAGATAATGAGTACTACGGCCACATGTGGCAATATAAGGATGTTACTGAGCGAGTAATTAATCAAAGGAAAATTGAAGAAAGCGAAGAGAAGTACAGAAGCCTGATTGAAAACCTTGACTTAGGATTAATTGAGGTTGATAATGAAGGCACTGTAGTAAATGTATTCTCTGGTTTCTGCAAACTTGTAGGCTACACCGAAGAAGAAATGATGGGCTCAAGCCCTGCAGATTACTTACTTGACGATTTTGGCAAATCTATTTACCGAGAGGCCCAAGAAATTAGAAGACTTGGCCAGCCATCTGTTTACGAGCAAGTATTGATTCATAAAAACGGTACTCCTATTTGGGTATTAATCAGTGCTACTCCAACCTACGATGAAAAAGGAAATGT
The DNA here is from genome assembly GCA_913045895.1 of uncultured Flavobacteriales bacterium. Taxonomy (GTDB): domain Bacteria; phylum Bacteroidota; class Bacteroidia; order Flavobacteriales_G; family Salibacteraceae; genus UBA6049. Next base: position 14,804 of record CAJWSQ010000014.1, read on the forward strand.
AATCGGCTCTATTGGTGTTCACATGAACATTACCGACAAACGCGATAGTGAATTGCGCATTCAGGCTTACGCTCATGAATTGGAGGCTATCAATAAAGAGTTAGACCAATTTGCTTACATCGTTTCGCATGATTTGAAAGCTCCATTACGTGCAATTAATAACCTATCTATTTGGATTGAAGAGGATTTAGGCGAACATTTTGAGGGTGATATCAAAGAAAACTTTACGCTTTTAAGAGGTCGTGTTGGTAGAATGGAGAACCTCATCAACGGTATTTTACAATACTCAAGAGCGGGAAGATTGAAATATAAAAACGAACGAACCGATGTAAATGTATTGGTTCAAGAAATTTCCGAATCAACCATCTTGAAAGAAAACTCAGGTGTTAAAATATTGAATCAACTTCCTGTTTTCTACACTGAAAAAATTGCTCTACAGCAGGTTTTCTCTAATCTGATAAGCAATGGAATTAAGTACAATTCAAAAGATAATCAGGTAATTGAGATTTCATGTGTAGATAAAAAAGATCATTATGAATTTACTGTAAAAGACAATGGCGATGGCATTGAGCCCGAATTTCACGATAAGATTTTCCAGATATTCCAAACATTGAATGCGCGAGACAAAGTTGAAAGTACTGGTGTTGGGTTAGCAATCGTAAAGAAAATACTTGATGAGAAAAAATGCTCAATTTCTTTAGAGTCTGAAATAAATGTAGGTTCTACATTTACCTTTGAATGGCCAAAATCAGCTTAGTAAATTAAAGAACTAGTGAGCAAATCAAAAGTCATACAACTTGTAATACTTCTTGCAACCTCTTTTATATTGCTAATTATTGGTATTTCAATCAGGTATCAAATTGATAAAAATCAAACTGAGATCAACAGCTCTCATGAGGTTTTAAACAACATTTTGGGGTCTGCCACCATTTTAGACGAAGCTATTCATCTTTACACGGTTGAAGAGTATTTTCTTAAGTCGAGAATTAACCAATCAATAGCTTGGCAGCTTTCTTTATTAAATCAATCTTTAGATACTTGGAACAACAGCCAATTCGATGAAATTGCACCTCAATCGCATGCTGAAGACTGGGGCAATATTCAAGATTCACTCAGAAAAGCTGTAAAAAAGCTCAGCTTATCAAGTAATATCATCATTCTTAACCAGAAAGAAAATGCGTTGGATCAATTAGAAATTGGCGCTGCCATTAAAACAGCTAAAAGAGATATTGATCACATTTCTTCTATTCTTGAGTCTATGAAAATTCGAATTGGTGAATACGATCAATACTGGAAATTGATCTCATTAATTACATGGATAGGAATCGTTTTGGTTGTTTTAGGCTCATGGCTTGCATTGGTTTTTATTTTCATAAGGCCGCTGCATTTAGACAAGATCAAAACCGAACATCGACTCGAAAATATAAAGCGAGAGTTTGACGTAAAAGAGAATAAATACAACTCCATTGCCACGCAATACAACACATCTTCTGAGCAACTGAGAGATACCCAACGTTTGCTAAGAGTGGCCAACAATAGCTTATCAAGTAAAGGCAAAGACCTTACTAAACTCAAACAAGATTTCGAGATTTTCGTCAACCTAATTCACTATGAATTAACCAAACCATCAAAAAGTTTGAACCTGATTTCGCATCGAATGGTATCTGAAATCAAATCTCAAGATTTGTCTCTTTTAAGTCAGTCAGTAGAGCTAGTTTCTAATAAAAGTCAACGAATGATTGAACTAATTGATGGACTACGAAAAATCGGATCCGATTTAATTAGCGACACTGAAAATCAATCTGTTTACTTAAACCCATTAATCAGTGAAATTTGCATAAAGGCTTCTATTCAAGAGAATGTCAACCTTTATGTTCAGCAAGATTTACCTGTGCTTGAAACCAAAAAGAAACCGCTAGAAACAATCTTATTCGCGTTAATTGACAACGCCAATAAATTCAACACTTCCAGCAAGCCTGAGATAAAGATCAGTGCCGAAGAAAAAAACGAGTTTATTTGGTTTGAAATTACAGACAACGGAGATCCAATTCCCGAAGAAAATAGATCAATAATTTTCAATATCTTTCAAGTTAAAACCTCAGCCAATTCACATTCTGGTCTTGGTCTTGGTTTAACATTGGCCAAATATCTGGTTGAAAGATTTGGAGGATCTATTGAACTAAATTCAAGTGCTGATGGAAATACATTTCGTTTTTCATGGCCAATAAATATGTAACAAATACGATGGAGAAACTTGTAAACATTCTACTTGTTGAAGATGACGAAGTAGATGTGATGAATGTTAAAAGAGCATTCAAGAAAAACCACATCACAAACCCCCTATTTGTTGCTGGAAATGGTATTGAGGCGCTTGAGCTATTGCGCTCAGATAAAATGGGGCGACCTTGTATTATTTTACTAGACCTCAACATGCCCAAAATGGGTGGTATTGAGTTTTTGAAAGTGGTTAGAGCTGATGATTCGTTGCACAACCTCACTGTTTTTGTAATGACAACCTCTAATCAAGAAAACGACAAAGTTGAAGCCTATAACCTCAACATTGCTGGTTACATCTTGAAACCACTCTCTATGGACAGCTTTATTTCTGCAGTAGCTACACTTAAAAACTACTGGCAGTTATGCGAATTTCCTGAATGATAAATTCACAAGAGTTGAAAGAGTTAAACATTCTAATAATAGAAGATGATATTGTAGATCAAATGGCCTACAAGCGCTATATCGGTAAAACCGACTATAAAGCTTCTGTTATTGAATCTGCTGGAGATGCTCCCGAAGCACTTGTAAAACTCAACGAAAACACTTTTGATTGTATTTTTTTAGACTACCAACTACCCGGGCAAGATGGATTAACCTTTTTAAAAAAAATTAGAGATAAAGGAATTGAAACGCCTGTAATTGTAATTACATCTCAAGGCGATGAAAAGTTGGCCGTACAAGCCATGAAAAATGGCGCCATTGATTATTTCTCTAAAACGGAGATGAACTTAGAACACATGTCTAAGATTCTTCACCAAATTGAACTGGTTAAAAAACTTGAGTTTGAGCGCAATGAAGCTCAAAAAAGAATTGAAGAGCAAGAAGCATTCATTAAAAAGATTGCCAAATTCTCGCCCAACTACCTTTACGTTTATGACTTTATAAACAGTAAAACAATCTTTATTAACCACAACTTCTTAAAGGCTTTAGGCTATAAAAAAGGAGATCTAAAATTAGAGTTCGAACAAGCTTTTCGCTCGATAATACATCCCGATGATCAAGATGATTTTAAAGGATTTCTAAAGATGCTATTAAACACACCTGATGAGCATGTTGAAGAAATTGAAATCAGACTCAGAAAAGCTGATGGAAGCTATGAGTGGATGTACTCTAAAAACGTGGTTTTTAAAAGAGATAAACACGGAATTGTAGAACAAGTTTTAGGCTCAGCTATTAGTATTACAGCATTAAAAGAACAAGAAAAACAACTTTTAATTGCCAAACAAAAAGCCGAAGAAGCATCCAGGTCTAAAAGTGAGTTCTTATCGAACATGAGCCACGAGATACGAACTCCAATGAATGCCATCATTGGATTTAGCGAGCTTCTATTAACCAAAGATTTTCAAGGTCAAGATTTAGACAACCTCAAAGCCATAAAATATTCGGCTGATAATTTATTGGTTATCATCAACGACATTCTTGATCTATCAAAACTTGATGCTGGTAAAATGATGTTTGAAAAGGTGTCTTTCAAGATTAGAGACCGAATCCATTATCTAGCTAAAACATACAAGCTTAAAGCCGATGAAAAAGAAATTTACCTTAAAACAGAGGTAACCGATGATGTTCCTGAATTTGTAATTGGAGACCCACATCGACTCAATCAAATCTTGATTAACCTAATAGGAAACGCTATTAAATTCACTCAAGAAGGTGGTGTTACCGTTCGGGTTTCTTGTTCAGATAAAGGAATAAAAAACATCCAACTCAAATTTGAGGTAATTGATTCTGGAATTGGCGTTTCTGAAGATAAAAAAGACTTCATATTTGAGAGCTTTACACAAGCATACACTGATGTAGCTCGCAATTTTGGTGGTACAGGGCTTGGCTTGGCTATATCTAAAAGATTGGTTCAATTGCAAAGCGGATCTATTCATGTAGACTCTGAATACGGCAAAGGATCTAACTTCTATTTTTACTTGCCTTTCATTATTGATGAATCAGGAAAAGATCATTCTGAAGAGGAGAATCAAAAAATAAACAACGTTAATTTAAGTCACCTTAAAATCTTGGTTGCTGAGGATAATCAAATTAACCAAATGCTGATTAAGCAATTAATGGGTACTTGGAATATTGATGTTGAAATTTGCGGTGATGGAGAATGTGCTGCTTCAAAAGCGTTGGAAGTGCCTTTTGATATCATTTTTATGGATTTGCAAATGCCAATTCTTGATGGAATTTCTGCCACTAAAGAAATTAGATCTAAAGAAGGCCCTAATCAAAGCAAGCCTATTGTTGCATTAACAGCCGATGCTTTCGTAAAAAATCGCGAAGCTGACACCATTGACGGCTTTACTGATTTCTTAATTAAGCCTTATAAAAGAGATGAATTATTAAACGTTATTCTTAAGCACACTACTTAACGTATTCCGATAATTCTAACCAACGCATTTCTTTTTCATCCAACAAATCAATAATTTCTTGAATTCGCTCACCCGATTTAAGTAATTCTTCATGATCTAAAGAACCACTATTTAGCTTCTCCGTTAACTCAGCTTTTTCAGCCTCTAAGCTTTCAATATCCACTTCAAGCTGATCAAATTCTCGCTGCTCATTGAATGATAATTTCTTCTTTGGTTTATCTGGAGACTTCTTGGTCTCAACCGCTTTTGTTTCCGCTTTTACTTCTTTTTGCGAAGCAGACTCTTCCATTTTTTTAGCTCGAGCCCAATCTCTATACTGAGAATAATTCCCAGGGAAATCTTTGATTTCACCACCACCTTCAAAAACAAACAGGTGCTCTACCAATTTATCCATGAAAAAACGATCGTGTGAAACAATGATCAAACAGCCTTCAAAAGCTTGGAGATAATCTTCCAACACATTCAAAGTCAGTAAATCTAAATCGTTTGTTGGCTCATCAAGAATTAAGAAGTTGGGATTTTTCATCAAAACAGTAAGAAGGTACAGCCTGCGCTTTTCTCCACCACTCAACTTATCTACATGAACATAGTGTGATGATCTCGGGAAAAGAAACAACTCAAGCATTTGAGCCGCACTCAAATCACTCCCTTTTGGTGTTGGAATAAACTCAGCAATATCTTTTATTACCTCAATTACACGTTGGCCAGGTTTGTATGTTAAACCTTGCTGACCGTAATATCCAAAAACCACCGTTTCGCCAATAACAACCTTACCTTTTGAAGGCTCTTCTTGACCTGTCATTATTTTAAGCAAAGTCGATTTTCCTGAACCGTTGTTTCCAGCAATTCCCAATCGATCTTTACGCAAGAATTTATAGTTCAGATCTTCAATTAGCAGTTTATCATCATAGCTTTTTCCTACATGATGAAGTTCAAGAATCTTACTTCCCAAACGCTCCATACTGGTTCTAATGGTAAGCTCCTGCTCATTTCCAGATCCTTTTGCTTTATCCTTTAAATCGTAAAAAGCATCAATTCTGGCTTTGGCTTTAGTTGCTCTGGCCTGTGGCTGTCTGCGCATCCAATCCAACTCTTTTCTGTATAGATTTTTTGCCTTTTCAGCTTCGCTAGCAGCTGATGCATGTCTTTCGCCACGCTTCTCAAGAAAGTACTCGTAATTTCCTTTGTAACGATATAAAACACCACCTTCTAATTCAATGATCTCATTACACACGTTATTCAAAAAATAACGATCGTGAGTTACCATTAAAAGCGATGTTTTACCCATGCTGAATTGCTCTTCAAGCCATTCAACCATTTCGATGTCCAAGTGGTTGGTAGGCTCATCGAGAATCAATAAATCAGGTTCATCTAGCATAAGATGCGCCAAGGCCAATCGCTTGCGCTGACCACCTGAAAGTGTTTCTACTTTTTGATTAAATCGATCAATTTTTAACGTGCTCAAGATTTGCTTTGCACGGGCTTCATAATCCCAACCATTCAATCGCTCAATACGATCAATGGCGCTTTGCATTTTCACTTCGTCTTGATCTGCAATACTTTCTTCGTAATCGCGAATGGCTTTAACCAATTCGCTATCCGTTTGGAAAAGCGTATCAATTACGGTGCTTCCAGATTCAAAATGAGGATCCTGTTCTAAGTATCCCACTTTAATTCCTTTGCGGAAAACAACTTCACCAGAATCTGGAGCATCAGTTCCTCCCAAAATCTGGAGTAATGAGGTTTTACCGGTTCCGTTTCGAGCTACCAAAGCCACACGATCACCTTCATCTAAACCAAAGCTGATATCAGAAAATAAAACGCGCTCACCGTAGCGTTTCGAAAGCTTTTCAACCGATAATATATTCATAATGCAATGCTAGCTAAAACGGTTCAATATCTGTTCAACTTGACCCACATAACTGTTACCAAATAACGCTACATGCAAAAGAAGCGGATACAATTGCCCAAGCGGAACACGTTCTTCCCATCCTTTTTCTAACGGGTATTGCGCATTATATCCATCATAAAAATCAGCAGTAAAGCCTCCAAATAATTTAGATAGAGCAATATCCATTTCTCTATGTCCGTAATAAACAGCAGGATCAATCAACACACCATCTCCTGTATTATCAAACAAGAAGTTACCACTCCACAAATCACCATGAACAAGAGATGGAGGCTCAGTTGGAAATAAAGATTCAGCTTTATCTAATAATCGAATTAGTTGTTTTGTTGTGCTTGCTGAAAAGTAACCTGAGCTTCTGGCTTTTTCATACATAGGCTCAATGCGCTGCGTTGCAAAAAACTCACTCCAAGTTGATTGCTGATTGTTCTTTTGTTGGATACTACCCATGTAATTCCAATCATCAAACCCGAAAAATGCATTGGTAAGCTGATGCATTTTAGCGAGTTTCATTCCAGCATCAATCCAATTTGAATTGGGTGATTTATCACCCGTTTCTATCCATTCTAAAACCAAAAATTGATTCAATTCTGTTTCTAAAACACGAATAACTTCAGGAACCTTGAATTCAGATTTCTTCAACTCTTCTAATCCGGCAGCTTCTTTCTGAAACATTTTTGGAAAAGCATTCTTTATATTTGATTTTACAAAAAACAGCTCTCCATCTATTTCAACCTGAAATGCTTGATTGATATCACCTCCGTAAACTGGAGATTTGAATTGGATGTTACTATCTGTTTCCCAAGCTAGTTTGAACTCTTTTTGAGTTTTAGGTGTTATCATAAAATTGTACTCTATCTTGCTATTAGATTTGCAAATTAAACACTCATGAAATCATTAATAACATTATTCATTAGCTTATCAATTCTTATTATGAGCGACAAAGGTCAAACGGTATATCCTTTTCAAGTTAAAACCATTGATGGTGAAGAAATCACCCTTCAAAAGTACGAAGGCAAAGTGCTATTGATTGTGAACACTGCCAGCAAATGTGGTTACACTCCTCAATACGAAGGACTGGAAAAACTGTACAACAAATACAAAGATCAAGGACTTGTTATCGTTGGATTTCCAGCAAATAACTTCATGAAACAAGAACCCGGTTCTGATGAAGAAATTAA
>CAJWSQ010000015.1 GCA_913045895.1 uncultured Flavobacteriales bacterium
TTTTGCATGATCTTCAAGGCAAACGTCTCGTCCGATCGGGGCAAGTGTACTAACTTGACGCGTCCAAATGTGCCAGTACCAAGAACAACGTCTTGATCTTTCTTTTGCAAGAACTTCAAATCAGCAAACTTAATGTCCTCACGCATTTTCAACGATTCTTTAAATTCATTTTCTTTCTCCTCGCGTGCAGCAGATTCCGAACTAAGCATCTTGTTAAAGTTTGAAGCATTTTTCTTGACCTCCTCAAAAGTAGATTTGTCGATTGTGAAGCAGCGCACGCGCGAGATTGCTTTGATTGTTGCGTTGCGATTTGGATCTTCCAAAAGTGCTTGCTCACCAAAATGTTTGCCAGCGTCCAAACCAGAAACTTGAGTACCATCTTTGATAACAGCTGCTTCCCCCTCGGACATAACATAAAACTTATCACCCTTTTCACCTTGCGTAATAATTTCGACTCCCGGTTCAAAGTCTTCAATTTTACATTGCTGTGCTGCAGTTTTGATGACTTCCTCGGGCACGCCTTTGAACAGCTCTAAAGTTTTAAATACACCAAAACAAAAGTTTGCATTCATGACATCTTCCAATGGTCCGAGCATTTTTAAAAAGTCCGCACGATTCAATGCTAAACATTTGCAATCAGTCTTGGCGGTCACGTTGCAAGCACGTGGTGCATTTTTGATCAATGCAAGCTCACCAAAGTACGCCGTGTCGCTGTCAGCAGAGGCCGTGACAGGTTTGTCCAAACCATCAATTTCAGTCATTTCCACCGTACCTTCTAAAATCAAGTAAAAGATGTCACCCGCTGAACCCTTTTTAATGATGAGCTGACCCGCTGGGAAGCGACTAAGAGACACTGCGTCGGCTAAGGCAGCAAGTTCATCCGGACCCAACCGCTCTAACATTTTGACTTTAGTCAGCGAATCTTTAGCAACATTATTGTTTTCGTCAATTGAATTTTGGTAAAGCTTTGGTTTTGCTTGTTGTTGGTGCTCTGAGAATTGAGATGATGGTAACATTAAGCTATCAGAGCTTCCAATAGAGCCCCCCGTACCCTTGAATCCCAATTTAATTGGTGAAAAACAACCTAGTAAGGTTATCTTTTTCAATTGGGAAGCGACCATTTTTTCTGGCGCAGTTTCGTCCTTATTATCTACTTTGTTGTTTGACTTTTTGTGTTGATTCATACTCCCTTCAATAGCATTATTATATTCATCAATTAAGACTTTATAAGCTATGAAAAGCTCTGATCTCTCATCTTCATATCTCTTCTTCACACCCACTGGTGCCATGTCCCACAATCCTTTAACAATTAGTTTAGTCTCCTTATAAGAAAGGCGAGGATAGCGGTCCTTAACATCCTTACGATAACTCTTTTCAAAATAGTAAACAGCTGTAAATTGGCGCCTTGGTTTAATTATAATGGAATTTTTGCTTTATGATCAGATGCTTTGAGGATCATTTTAGAAGGTGTTGAGGTTTTTTTTACTCTAATTCATGCTTTTCTTCAATCTGTATCAACTCCCCCGTGCTACAATTGACTACTGTTTGACATTTATCTAAAACAACCATTACCGAGTAAAGATCCTTCTCGTCTTCTTCAAACGTATTAACACAACCGATTTGGTTGACATAATTCCCAGCTATAATGAAAACAGATGTATGTAACCACGCGTCTTTATTTATACAAGGATTACAAGGTTTCTCTACACGTTGAACATATTGTTTATCAATTTGCTTACAAGTTGGTAGAACACGCTTTCTCCCAATAATAGATATTTTATCCTGAGGTGTATTCACTGTATTCGATAAAGATATATTTGAGACCTTAAAATTACTTGTATTTGTTTTGTTGCTTATAATGGTTTTATGTGTTGGTTTACAGTAACTTGACATAGTTAATCCATCGATTAGAACACCTTGACAAACATTATTTTGAGTTGTTTGACAAGTATTAGCAGAATTGGAGCCGTCTTGATTGGACTCTTTTGACAAGAGTCTGTTTTCCACCCTTTTGACTTCTCCATTATGAAGATGTTGGGATGTTTGCATCTGTGTTGAAGTATTTGAGCCGATGTAAACGCGAATTTGCATATCTTCATTGCTCGTAACTATTTGAGCACCTTTTCTGACTAGACTTGATTCTTCATTAGGTCTATCTTGAAAGATTTGATTTGTAGGAGAAGGCTGATAAATTCTTCCATCAGTTTTACTATTTAGCGAAGAAGTAGTGGCGCATGGAGTACACTCTCTGCTCATGGTTTTCCCTACATGTTGACGTGTTAGCATATTTTGCATTGCCACAAAAGGATCCGGATCAACTTGAGCTGAATTACTTTGTGTGGAATGGTGCGACTCGTTATGTTGGTACATTGACAATACTTGATTTGTTCCCATTTTTCTCATGACTTCTAGTGAAGGAGAATTGAAGTTGTTTCTGATTCTAGGATCAAATAAAATATTTTGTGTGTTATTTGATGCTACTATTTGGAAAAACGGTTGCTGATGTCCTCCATTATGAATCCCTGACTCGACCAAGTTTGCTTGCCATGGTGCTGTATCCGAATTTGAAGAGTCAGGTGTATAGCTATTTGCACTACCCATCTAAAAGTGAAAATAAACGTGAATGCTTCTTTTTGTTTAGGTCGAGAACATCTTGGTTTTCAGGAAATGAATGACCATTCTATTCCCTCTCGTTCATACTCTCGCTGTTCCAATTTGAAGACATATTTATTGAATTGTTGCTGCAAGGCCTCATTGTAATAGTTTATACAAAGTTGTTCAGACGAATTATTTTTAAACGATTCAAAACCAAAGATATCTAATATTTTAATGAAGGCATAATCATCACAAATAACTGCTGAAGTAATATCATGCCCATTATTCCCGCCACCAACTCCTCCAGGTTTATTTTCAACAGTGATTGGAGTATTTACCTTTTTTATAAAATTGCTAATTTAACCCCAAATATTTTGGCAATGGCAACCGGTAAATTTAATTGGCAACATTGCTTAGTAAGGACATGGACGCGCCTTTATTTATCTGCTATAGGCTGGTAGAACCCATGTAAATGCGAGGCCTATTCATTCGTCTCCTTGTTTCAAAAGCTTGTTTACAAACTTTCTCGAATCAAGGCCATTAAGTTGAACCAGCCGGGAACATCGCTACTCCAGAAAACAGGACTAGATCTTTTTTGAAAGTTCAAGATGGATGTGATTATTTCTGCTCTTTCTGCACTATTCCTTTAGCCAGAGGAAAAAGCAGATCAAACTCTGTTGCAGAAACTATCAACGTTGCTCGAGAGATTGAAGCGAAAAACATCAACGAAGTCGTACTAACTGGTGTAAACACGGGGGACTTTGGTGCTGGAACCGATGAGAACTTCTACATGTTGGTTCAGGCGTTGGATGAGTTGAACATTCCACGTTACCGCATCTCTTCTATCGAACCGAATTTATTGACCAATGAGATCATCGAATTCAGTTCGAAATCAGAAAAGTTCGTTCCTCATTTTCACATTCCACTTCAATCAGGTTCTGACAATATGTTGGAATCCATGAAGCGTAAATACAGAACTGATCTTTACCGAAATCGCATTGAAACCATTAAAAATTTGATGCCCAATTGCGGAATTGGTGTGGATGTTATTGTTGGATATCCTGGTGAAACAGATGAGGAATTCCAAAAGACTTATGACTTCATCAATAGTTTAGACATCAGTTACTTACATGTTTTTACTTATTCTGAACGTCCAAATACAGTAGCCATTAAAATGGATGGTGTTGTTCCTGTTGAAGTTCGTCAAGAACGCAACAAAATGCTTCGTATCCTTTCAGAAAAGAAAAAGCGTGCATTCTACGAATCTCAATTGGGTTCAACCCGAAAAGTGCTTTGGGAAGCTGAACGCGATGGAGATATGATGTACGGATTCACCGAGAACTACGTGAAGGTGAAAACGCCTTATTCTGAAGATAAAATCAATCAATTTGAAACGGTAGAACTCACTGAAATCGATCGCGATGGAATTGTGAAAATACGTTCTACACAAAACGAAATGGCTCATGCCTAATATCGATCTTCACCAACTCGAACTTCAAGTTGTTGATATAGCTCGCGAAGTTGGAAACATCATTCGTGAAAAACGTGAAAGCTACCAACCGGTTAGCATTGAAGAAAAAAGTGCTCATAACCTAGTTACCGAAGTAGACAAGCTAGCTGAAAAACTGCTTACGGAAAAGCTTAGCAAGGCTTTTCCTGGAAGTGGATTTTTGGGTGAAGAAGGGGCTGATATTTCTAGCGAAAATGGTTACCGCTGGATTGTTGACCCGATTGATGGCACTACCAATTTTGTACACGGTTTGCCGCTCTATTCAACCAGTATCGCTTTAGAAAAAGAAGGTGAATTGGTTTTAGGTGTTGTCAATCATATCAGCATGGATAGAGTCTTTCATACCAGTTTAGGTAGAAAGTCGTATTGCAATGGGGTTGAGATCAATACATCATCTCAAAAAGTGGTTGACACCAGCTTAATGGTAACCGGATTTCCATACCATGAAAAGCAATTAGATCAGTTTTTAGATGCATACAAATACCTTATCAGAAATTCTAGAGGTGTTAGACGATTAGGCTCAGCTGCTATCGATTTATGTTTGGTTGCAGCCGGACATTTTGAAGCGTTCTATGAAGTTGGATTAAATCCTTGGGATGTGGCCGCAGGAGCTTTATTGGTTCAAAATGCTGGTGGAAAAACAAGCACTTTAGCTGAAACAGATGACTACTTGCATGGAAAGTCAATCATTGCTTCAAACAATCACATTCACAGAGAATTGCTAGACATTTTACATCAGTTTATTGAAGTTTAGGTCTACACTCCTATCTTTACCTCATGACAAAAAGCATGTTTACCCTTTTGTTGGGGTTCTTACTATTTGTAAGCTTCAACCAATCCTACGCAAGCGATTCAACCAAAACTGTTTATCGCTTCGAGATAAAAACGGAGATTGCTCCACCCGCTTGGCGATTAACACAAGAGGCGTTTTACGAAGCCGACACAAACAATGCCGATATTCTATTCTTAGAATTAGACACTTACGGTGGTCAAGTTGATATGGCCGACAGCATCAGAACCATCATTTTAAGAAGTAAGATTCCCGTTTATGTGTTGGTGAAAAATAACGCTGCGTCTGCTGGAGCTTTAATATCAATTGCTTGCGATAGCATTTATATGCAACCTGGTTCAACTATTGGTGCTGCTACCGTTGTTGATCAAAGTGGACAACCTGTTCCAGATAAGTATCAGAGTTACATGCGATCTAAGATGCGTGCTACGGCTGAGCGCAGAAACAGAAATCCTGACATTGCCGAAGCTATGGTAGACCCGGATAAATACGTTGCAGGAATTAGTGATTCTGGTAAAGTATTGACTTTTACTACCTCTGAAGCCATTTTAAACGGTTATTGTCAAGCCGAAGTAGTTACCATGAAAGAAGCTCTCGAACATGCTGGGATTACTGATTACGAAGTAATTAGTTATAAAGCGAGCACGATAGATAATATCATCAACTGGTTAATCAACCCAGCAATCAGCGGTGTTTTGATTCTCATTATCATGGGGGGAATCTATTTCGAGTTACAATCTCCTGGAATTGGCTTCCCTATTTTAGCATCAGCTGTTGCAGCACTCCTATTCTTTGCTCCATACTACCTTGAAGGATTAGCTGAAAATTGGGAGATCTTATTGTTCTTAGCAGGTTTAGCCCTTTTAGCTGCCGAAGTCTTTGTAATCCCGGGATTTGGAATTGCTGGAATTAGCGGAATCACATTAATTGTTACCGCATTGATCTTAAGCATGGTAGGCAATATCGGGTTTGATTTTGAGCCAGTTGACGGAACTGAGTTCTTTACAGCTGCATCAACAGTTATTGTCTCAATTACACTTTCTGTTTTTGGAGCTATTTTGTTAGCAGCTAAACTATTTAAAGATGGGCCATTATCCAGATTGGTATTAAAATCTGAGCAAAACCCTGAAGAAGGATACACCGTAAATCCTGATGCCAAACATGAGTTGATTGGTCAAAAAGCCGTAGCAGCTACAGATTTAAGACCAGCTGGTAAAATAGAAATCAATGGTAAATTGTGGGATGCTTATTCAGAAGAAGGATATATCTCAACTGGCTCTCAAGTAGTTATTACAGGTGTGAGTAACACACAGCTGAAAGTACTTTCTGACACGGCATTGATATAAATATACCACCATTTACTAGCAGTATAAAGTCAAAAAGACCCTACCTAAAACTTTATTTATTGAATTTACTATTAGCTTTGCAAATCCCTAGAGGAAGGTAACTGAATGAAAGTCAACAAGCTAAACGCAATTAAAATTGCCTTTATTTATCTCATTATTGGATACTTATGGATCTTACTAAGTGATTTCATCGTAGATGAACTCTTCTATAAAGTAAGTCCTAAGAGCATTTCTATATGGCAATCATACAAAGGATTGTTTTTCATATCTGCTACTGCTCTTTTACTCTATTTCTTAGTTGTTCAGTTTTACAAAAACCAACTAGAAACAGCTGACAATTTCACCATGCTCTTTAAATCTAATCCATCTCCAATGTTGATTTTTGAGGTGGATACTTATAAAATTCTCAATGTCAATCAGGCAGCGATAGAAATGTACCAATATTCTTATGATGAATTTTTGAATATTTCAATCATGGACATTAGGCCAATTCGGCTTCGAAATGAAATAAAAACAATTATTAGTCAATTAGGTTATGGTGGATCTATGCAACATGAATCCATTCATTGTAAAAAAAATGGAGATGAATTTTATATCCGAGCCATGGGAAATCCTATTAACTTTAATGGCAAAGAAGCACGTTTAGTAACCGTAGTAAATATTGACGAACAAGTTAGAAGTAAATTGGTTGCTGAAGAACGATTGCTTACATTGCGTGAAATTGCCCGTTTTCATGCACATGAATTTAGAGGCCCTGTATCCAATTTATTGGGATTAACGGAGTTATTATCTCAAGATCAGTTGAATGATGATGTCAGTAAAGAAGTGGTTCAAAAAATTAATATTGTTGCCAAGCAAATTGATGCAATTAATAGCGATTTACTTGATAAATCATCTAAGGTTAAGCAGTAAAACCTTGCACTACTTCATCACTTTCACTCTGCTTTTAATCGGTTCCATTTCTTTCGCTCAAAATCATCCAGATTTAGTCGTATTGAAAAGCAATGATTCTATCAAATGTTCAATTACCTCTATTGAAATGAATCATTTTGAGGTTAAAACGATCATTAGTAATCAAGAAAGAACAGTAACCATACAGCGATCTGACATCCAGTTTTATCAGAAAAACTATTACAGCGATTCATTCAAATACAATCAACCAAACCCAATTGAAAAACCACCCAAAGAGCTATACCATTTTAGATTAGGATTTACCGGTGGTTGGGGTTATCGATTGGCTAGTATTACAAGTGGATTAGATCCTGCTATTGAAGATCATTACAAACGCCTAAAGTCTGGTTATTTCTTCCAAGTTCAGGGAGAGTTTTTCATCAATGAAAACATTGGTATTGGTGGTATTTATGTATTTAACGAAGCTACTTCCTCAATAGATAATGTTTCACTCATTTTTACTCAACAGAACTTAAGGTTTGTTGGAACTTTAAGAGAACGAGTAACCATTCAATCATATGGTCCGATGTTATCAATTAGGTCTCCCTTTTTGAGCGAATTCAGTACAATAAATGCTCATATCGGTTTAACCTACAATGATTATGAAAACCAAATAACTGACATTACCGATATCAAAATAACGGGCAACTCAGTCGGAGCATACGTAGGTGTAGATTTCGATTTTGAATTACAGCCACACATCATACTCACAGCTCACGCATCTACCAACTTATCTAATGTAAACAGATTATCTTACACCGGTCCAGATTCAACTTATACGATTACTGGATATCCAGAAAGCTTAAATCGCTTAGATTTGGGTATCGGAATTCATTTTGGATTTTAATGATGAAGCTACAAATCGCAATCATATCGTTTATTTGTTTGTTTAGTTCTTGTAAGCAAACAGAATCTGTTAAATCTACTTCAAATTGTTCTGACTATACATTGGCAATTATTAAAGATTTCACTGGATTAGATGGTTGTAAATGGATGGTTATCATCAACGAGAAACAATATGAAGCCATCAATTTGGTTGATTTCTACCCCAATGTTGCTGATGGTAAATCAATTCATATCCAGTTCAAAAAGAGAACTGATCTGGCTAGTATTTGCATGGCTGGAGAAATGATTGAAATCACGTCTACTTGTGATCCTAAATCAGAATAATTCTTTGATTCACATTTGCTATCTTGTACCTAAAACCGAGCAAGATGGCCAAAAACCTCATTACAGATCGCATTCAGCGATTTGTATTACAATTTCCTCCATTCGATCGGCTTACAGCAGATGAGTTAGAGCTCTTGGTTCGTAAAACCGAAGTGCAATACCATCAAGCTGGAGTGGTTATTTTCAATGAAAATGCCAAAACCGATCCTTACTTCTATTTTGTTCGACAAGGCTCTGTACGCATTCAACATCAAGACAATACGTTGATTGATTTGTGCGAAGAAGGTGATCTTTTTGGAATTAGACCTTTGTTGAGTGATGAGCCTTATTTGGCTTCGGCTGTAGCTGATGAAGAGTGCATTTTGTATGCTTTCCCTGTTGATATTGGCAAACGAATCATGTCTGAAAACGCAAAACTGGCGCTCTATTTCGCTGCTGGTCTGGCCTCAGGAAGATCCATGCCCATCCGAAACAATAAACTCACTCAGCTTTCCAGTATACAGGAAAAAAGCAACCTGATTGAAGTCACCCCTATCCGATTCAATAAAAAGGTTTACCAATGCTTGCCAACCAATACCATTCAAAAAGCAGCTCAAATTATGGCTGACAACCGAATTGGGTCTATTGTGGTTTGTTTAGAAAATAACTTCCCGGTTGGCATCATTACCGATAAAGACCTCCGCAATCAAATTGCTACTGGTATTAAGCCTTTGAGTACGTTGTGTGAAGATTTAATGTCATCGCCTGTGAGAACCATTCACAGCAACATTACCCAAGCCGAATGCTTGATGCATATGATCAATACGGGTGTACATCATTTGGTTATAACCGATGATGGAACAGACTTATCACCAGTTTTAGGAATCATTTCACATCACGATTTACTCTTACAAAACAGTAAAAATCCTGCAATGCTCATCAAAGCGATGAAGCGGACACATGATGTAGATAAACTGGTTCACAACCGCGTTGTTGCAGATGAAATTGTAAGTGATTACATCGATCAAGAAGTATCTGTTAAACTTACAGCATCCATCATCACTACCATTACAGATACACTGTTTCACCAATTGATTGAAAAAGCCATTGCTGAGTTGGGTGAACCACCCGTTCCATTTGCCTTTTTAGGGTTAGGAAGTCACGGACGAGGTGAACAATTAATTCGCACAGATCAAGACCATGCTTTTCTGTATCAAGATACCGATCAGGATGTAAAACCCTACTTTTTAAAGCTGACTCAGCAGGTTTCTGATGATTTGGAAAAAGCTGGTTTCGAGCAAGACAAAGCAGGTATTTCAGCCAATAACCCACAATGGTGTATGTCGTTGAGTGAATGGAAATCGACTTTTACAAAATGGATCGACTCACCACACGAAGAGCATGTGCTTATGAGTACCATTTTCTTTGATTACCGTATGATTTACGGCAAACAAGAATTGGTTGATGAACTTACCGATCACCTCTTCCATTCGTTGGATAAAAAGAAACACTTATTGGCTTTCATGGCTAAAGATGCCATTGAAACTCCACCACCATTGAGCTTCTTTAGAAACCTGTTGGTTGAAAGTAGCGGTGAGCACAAAAACGAATTTGATTTAAAACTACGTGTGTCTCTGCCATTGGTTGATGCCTCTCGAGTTTTAGCCATTGAACACAAATTGGTACAAACAAATAACACCATAGAGCGCTACCATAAACTTGCCAAACTAGAACCTAAAAATGCAGCTTTGTTTGAAGAAGCTGCCGCAGCTTATGAGTTTGTTTTATACCTCCGTGCACGTTTCGGGTTTAAGTACAAATCAACAGGAAGGTATATCCAATTAGAGGATTTAAATAAGCTAGATCGACAAACTTTGCGCAACATTTTTGAGACCGTTAAAGAGTTACATAAGATTTTACAAATCAGATTTCAAGTGGGGCTATTACGATGAGTTGGTTTGACTTTTGGAAACATAAAGAACCCGAAAAACCAGTCGTTTACCCAGATGAATTGGAGTTTTATGCATCAAAACTCCAGCCTTCAACAGAATCACCCACTTGGATTGTATTCGACACAGAAACAACGGGTTTAGATCCGTCTAAAGATAAAATATTAAGTATCGGAGCTGTTAAAATTAAAGGCGACTCCATTTTAGTGGATGAAAGTCTGGATATTATCGTCAATCAATCTATGGATGACACTTCTGCAGTGAGTATTCACGAAATAACCCCCGGAAAACTACAATCTGGCGTGTCTGAAAAAGAAGCTGTTTTGAGTTGGTTACATTTCATTGAAAATGGAATTTTGGTGGCACATCACCTCAACTTTGATCAAACCATGATCAATGAAGCCATGAAGCGTATTTGGGATGTTGAAATGAGTAACAAGGGAGTTGACACTGCACATATCACTAAAAAAGCTGATGACTATTTCAGAGATCCAAGTATGATTCCTGGTAAACATTACGGACTCGATTATTTGTGCAAACACTTTCACGTTCCTGTTGAAGACAGACACACAGCTTTGGGTGATGCCTATACCACTGCATTGTTATTTTTGAAATTGAAATCGAAGCTTCGCCATGAAGATTTGATGAAACTCGTAAAGTGAATACGATGGCTGAAAACAAAACGAAACCAACAGAACTAGCTCCTATCGATTTTGTAAATAGCGTTGAGCATCCACAAAGAAAAGCAGATGCCTTGTTTCTATTGGATTGGTTTAAAAAGATAACGGGTGAAGAACCGGTGATGTGGGGACCTAGTTTGATTGGCTATGGAAAATACACCTACAAATACGCTTCTGGACACGGTGGTGAATTCTTTAGAACAGGATTCTCACCTCGCAAACAAAACATGAGTATTTATGTGATGTGTGGCTTTGATGAATCTCCTGATTTGATGCAAAAGCTAGGCAAATTCAAAACAGGCAAATCGTGTTTGTATGTCAACAAATTAGCTGATATTGATTTAGAGGTGTTGCAGCAATTGGTTGAGGATTCTTTGGTTTACATGAAAGAGAAATATGGAGATTGATGCCAATAATTGAATTAGAGACTCGCATTCAAGCAAATATTGATGTCGTATTCGATCTTTCTAGAAGTATCGATTTACATCTAATTTCTTCGAAACAAACCCATGAAAAAGCAATCGCTGGTAAAACTTCAGGATTAATTGAATTAGGCGAAACAGTAACTTGGAAAGCAAAACATTTAGGCATTTACCAAACACTTACAACCCAAATATCAGCATATGATAAACCGAGGTATTTTGTAGATGAACAAATACAAGGAATATTCAAATCATTTAAACACGAACATCTCTTCACCGTTGAAAACGGTGAAACAATCATGATGGATCGCTTTCATTATGTTTCTCCATTTGGAATACTTGGCAAACTGGTTGATTGGCTCTTTTTAGAAACGTATATGACTCAATTTCTTAAAACTAGAAACATGTCAATTAAAGAAATTGCTGAAGACTCAATCGTATCAGCTAAACTTCTCAATCCAGATTCGTAAACTATACATACGCTCTTAACGTTAACACCTTACCAATTTTTATCTTGCGCTCTTGATTATTCGCTTTCAGCCATACATACTAAAATTCCTGTTGGGAGTGTTATTCGTGTTGATGTGTCGCGTGGCAAACAGTCAGGTGCATTTTACACAGGCCGCTTTGTTCCATCCAACTACGCATACTGAAGAGTTTGAGCAAGGTTTTCAGGCTGTTGAAGTACCAGCATACTTTCCAGACAGCACACTGAATCAAATTGTAGTTGAAAATGGTTACGCCAGTGCCATCATTCAAAACAAAGAGGCGTATTACAAACCCACTGGAGCTGTAATCGACACTGTTAATGTTGTTTTCTCGCTTTATCCCAAAAATCCAGAGTATTGGCTAACCAACTACCATGTTTTGCTAGCCAGACGTTTACGCGATTTATTTCAACTCGATCCTTCTTTAAACTCGAATGAGATTTATTGGAAAATCACCATGCAAACCGATGCCGAAAACGAATTGGAAGCTATGGGTCTGTTTCATGGTTTTGTGCTCTCGTATCATATTGATTCAACTCTATTTGAAGTTGAAAAGCAAGAACAGCTAAAAGACACTTTACCTCTAGCGGCCTTACCTCCTCTCCCGAGTACACCCATTGTTCATGAGCTGGATTCATTCATTCGTATGAATGGTGGATATCGCGATACAGCGATTGTTAAAATCTTACAACGAAATCAGAAGAACTGGCCAAACTCATTGGTTGTAGTTGATTGGACGGGAAGCATGTATCACCACGGTGCTATGGCTGTTTTGTGGCATTTGCTGCAAATGGAAAATACCAACATCAGCTACTTCACCTTTTTTAATGATGGTAACCGGAAGAAAGACAAAGCCAAAAAGATTGGTAAAACGGGTGGTGTTGTTGGTGTAGATGCTCAAGACTCCGTTCAGATTTTAAAGACTTTTTACAAGGTTCAAAAACGTGGCGATGGTGGCGATCAACCTGAAAACAATGTGGAAGCCGTTATTCGATCAATCAAGAAATATCCCGATTTTGATCACATCATTTTGGTGGCTGATAACATTGCCTGTATTCGTGATTTTGTGTTGTGGGAAAAGATTGGCGTTCCCATTCACATTGTGCTTCCAGGCAACTTCAATATGCTGAATCACCAATACATCAATTTGGCATATAAAACTCATGGAAGCATCCACACGTTTGATGAAGATATTCTGGATTTCACACAAGATGAAGCCCCAAAAACATTTACCTACAAAGAGTTTGTGTATTTCTTGAATACCTACGGTTTATATCAATCGGAATCACCAGTAGCTTATAGATTGTGTAATCAGTTTTATGGCATCAAGCGATATGGAAAAAAATCGCGAGATTTACTGAGAAAATCCAGAAAGCAGTAACAACATGAAAGTAGGTCTTTGGCTATCTTCTATTTCACTATTAATAAGCTCAGTAGCTTGTCAACCCAAGCATGAACAGAAAGAGAATAGCTCTGCTCATAAGACAACTCCAATTGAACAGCGCGACAAATACCGATTTGAGGAGCGCAACATTCATGTGAGTCGTGGACAATTGGTGTATTTACCCGTTTACAGCAATGTAAAGTTGATGAACCAAGAACGTGATTTACTGCTGACTGTAAACGTAACCGTACGCAATACCGATTTAGAACATGCCATTGAAGTATCGCGGGTGGATTATTACGATGAAAACGGAAATCTCATTAAGAAGTATTTAGATCAGACTTACGAAATTCCAGCTATGGGTTCTAAAACGTTTGTGGTTGATGAAACTGATAAATCAGGTGGAATTGGTGCAAATTTCTTAATTGAATGGGATGCTGACACCTTAATTTCAGAACCGATGATTGAAGCTGTAATGCTGGGTATTGCCGGCTCGCAAGGATTTGCTTTTTCTGAAAATGGAAAAGTACTCTCGAATCATTGATTTGGTATAAACTTCTGAAACCAGTTGCCTTAAAGTTTTTCTAGTTTCTGTCTAGCAACAGAATAGAAAACTATAATATGTCAACTTGCCTCAAGGGAAAAGCAGCTTGACATATTATAGAAGTACTTTCAGCTTGCTGAATTAGAACTTCTTTATGGCAAGCGAATATCCTAGATTTAATAGAACTTCAAAAAAGCCATCCAAAACACAACAGTTGTATACATCCAAAAGCCACTAAATACAATATGAACTACAGTTTCAAACTTCTTACCCCTCCATAGCTTACTTGAATACCCAAAGAACTGAATCACAAATCGAAGCGACCAAAACACTGCAAAACCAAATAAGATCGGTTTACCTAACTCATTATGGGTTAATTCCTCAGAATATAATATACACAGCAACCCCATTAGAAAAACTGTAAGTGCAACGAACAACGTGTGTATTTGAAACATCTGTCTGTTAATCAAACTCAATGGAGCTAACTCTACTTTCCAACTAAAATATCTAGGGAAAATAACGTGAACCAAAGCTAGTATCGTAAACAAAAAGCCAATTATCTGAATGTGAGTTTCAATCATTTTGAAGAATAAATGTGGTTATAAATGAAGTCACTTTTAGTTGATTAATTACTTGAAAACCTGATGATTTAAAAGTGTGCAGCCATTTCGATTTAGCGATAAAATGGAATACACCTAATGAGTAAGCCAAAAAGTTAATTCCATCTCTCAGGTGTTCAGTAATGAATACTTGTCCCCCATGATTTATTACTCTGTTAATTTCCTTGAAGAATTGAACCCGTTCTTTATCATTTCTAATTTCATGAGCAGCTAAAAATGAGATAACACAATCAAATTCATCTGCCTCGAAAGGAAGCTCAGTTGTTTGAACGCTAACAACTTCTTGAGTAGAAGGATACATCTCCCTCGCCAATTTAATAGATCGTTCTGTGTGTTTTGTTGAATTGTAAAAATCAGCTACTGTAATTTCACAGGCAGGAAACTTAGCTTGAATGTTATGACTCACTTCATCAAAGCCAGCATTGATAATCAGTACTTTTTGGTGATTTAAATCTGGTAACCATTGTTGGGAATATAAATCAGACTTATCATAAACATAGTGAGAAACAGCTATCGAACTAAATACTGTGTAAAGAGCTACAATAGTGGCAACTAAAAGCAATAGCTGAACTCCACCTTCTGACAAGAAGGATAAAACAAATAGCAGAAGGCTTGTTGTTACCCCAGCAATATAGAAGTGTTTATTAAACAGAAAAATATTCCGAACTCCTTCATAATTCCCTCTTGTTAACCCCATCGTTCTAATCTACCTTTTTTCCAATAATATGGAACTTCTTTTACTTCAAAAGCATTGGCTAGTACTGCATTTGTAATATTCAAATCACTCAGAAATGAAAACTCATAATCTGCTATTTCCAGCGGAATCGGTTTCCAATTTTTCCTTACACCTTCTATGATTAACACCGATTTATCTTTTTCATTATAGGTATAAGTGAATGGCAATGGACCCGAGAATTTCTTAGCCTCTTTCCATGTTTCAAATGGAGAACCAACAGGTAAATCAGGTTCATCAGCACCATCATTAATGGTTATGCTGAACTTCGATTTTTTGGAATACAGCGTTCTAATATCGCCCTTATAAAACTTACCGATATCTGTTGTTGAGTAGTTGTAGTGTGTGAAAATATTACCTAAAAATTCCATCTTCTTTTTATTGGTGATGGATTTAAGAATATAAAGCCCCCTTAAACTCCTTCCTTTTATATCCTTATACCTTACAAATACACGAATACCAATTAAAAAGAAATCGTTACCCAAAAAGCTTGGAAATCCTTTCGGTCTTAAGTTGGTGGTTTGAACTGTGGCCAGAGCTACAAATGCCCATTTATCTTGATAAGTATCTAATTCCAAACATGGAGGAATGTATGCTTCCAATTCTTCTTTTGGCACAGCAAAAGCCAATACTACCGAGCTTTTGAAGAAAGCTTCAACTGCAAACAGGTGGTTTTTGAGGTTGCTCATAATTCGATTTTAAGGGAAATTCTGTAGCGGTAATAAACCGAAAACATAAATAGGATTGCAAAGAGTAAATTAAATCTCCCCCAAAGTAATAAATCAGGAACAAGAGTAAACTCTATTAGATTCATCAACCCAACTAAGGCGAGTTGCAAATAGGTATTTTCTTTGATTTTATATTGAGACCATATCCAAACCGAAATCATTACCTCACCAATACCGATAAAAAATGTATGCTCTCTACTGTATTGTTCTCCTAAAATCTGAGAAACGATTTCCTCATGTCGAGGAACAAAATTTAAAACCTTACAAAACAAGCCATTTACTAACCACACTAATGCGATGCAGTTGGTTAAGATTTGATATGTAAGTTTTGTTGTCATGTGTGTAGATGTTATTAGTATAGTCTTCATCAAGATATTCAGTGAATACCAGTTGCCATAAAGTTTTTCTAGTTTCTGCCAAGCAGCAGAATAGAAAACTATAATATGTCAACTTGTTTTGGAGATAAATCTCAAAAATAGACTAATAATCATTAATTAATTTAATCGTGTTTTATATTTAATTATTTTATTTTATATACATTTGCGATATATAAATAATTCTAATTATGATAGAAAATACTCAATCTAGCAATATCCCATTTATTAAGAATCAGGAGGAACACGATTTACTGGTACATTTTTTTGAGCTGTTACAAGATTATGGTCATGTTGAATTTAAAGATAACATGAACCAAATAATCATAACCCTATATTTAAAGGACAATCTAAAAACATGTATAATTAATTCTGAATTGGTGTACTTCTACAATAACGTTATGAAACTAAGAGGCGAAAAAGAGAAAAATGATCGATCTGAATTCTATGAAGACATTCATATAGAATATATAAATCTATTTGGTAAGAAATGTACCTCATCGTGCTAGTATGTTACAAATAAAAAAGCCTTCAAATCAATGATTCAAAGGCTTTTAAATATATTCAAGTTTTAAAACTCCAACGTTATCTGACTTTCATCGTCATCATCTAAATGCTCTTTTCTTCCGTTGGAAGACGGCAATTCCGGAGCTCCAGGTTTTGGTTCTTCCTCCTCCTCTTCTTCGTATGGAAGCGGCTCTTTG
Source organism: uncultured Flavobacteriales bacterium (assembly GCA_913045895.1). Classification (GTDB taxonomy): domain Bacteria; phylum Bacteroidota; class Bacteroidia; order Flavobacteriales_G; family Salibacteraceae; genus UBA6049. The sequence goes on from CAJWSQ010000015.1 coordinate 16,968, forward strand.
AAGTCGATGTTTTTCACCTTGTAAGGTGTTAAACGATTTCCTTTGGCTGCCAATCCTTTCACCGAGATGAAGTCTTCCAAATTGATTTCTTCATCTTCGCGATCGTTGCTTCGCTTGTCAAATGAAATGTTGATTACCGGACGCCAATCGGCTGTAACCAATTCCAATTGAGTTTCAGGATGCTCGTTTAAGAAGTTCACCTTCTTATCGGTGTCTTCAACCAAGAAACGCTTAACCGTATATTGATCTTTCTCACCATCCCAGTAAATAGCTGTGATTGGTTTATCTCGTTTCCATTTTTCAAGGATGATGTAATCGTCCTCAAACTTGGTTGAAAGATCAAAGCTAGTCAACTTGTATTCACCACTTTGTGTGATTTGCAAGATTTTATCTTCGCCTTTGAAGTTTCCTAAAAACTCTCCTCTTCCATCGGTATTGAGGCGTTTCACCACCTCTTCGAACCAGATTTTACGAGCAGCCAAAGTAGACACACCTTGTTCTTTCAACTGGATTTTATTGACCGCATGCTTGGTAACTATGTTTCCACCAGCTCCACGACCTTTAATATCTAATTCACTGAAATCGAAATCGAATTTCAGCTTGCGGATTTTACCTGTGTTGCGATGTAAAACAGTTACTACCTCAGCTTCACCATTCGGGTTTACTGTTAAGTAAAGCACCTTCGATTTGGCTGTTCCTTTTGTTAAATCGTATTCACGATCGCGAGTAATACTTGTTACGGCAAAACGTTTCGCACGAATTGGTCCTGAAGCACCATCTTGATAAATCAAGTTGTAAATGGTTCTACTGTCGCCTTTTTTCCAGATACCAACGTGAAGCAAATCTTTACCCACAAAGGTTTTATCATCAATGCGCGTTACCACCAATTTACCATCGCTGCGCAAGCAGATTACATCATCTAAATCAGAGCAATCGCAAATAAATTCGCCTTCACCACGCTTTAAACCGTGACCAACAAAACCTTCTTTGTAATTGGCATAAAGCTTCACGTTTGCAACGGCTACTTTAGACGCCTCAATGTTCTCGAACGGACGGATTTCAGTTTTGCGCTCTCTTCCTTTGCCGTATTTATCTTTCAGCTTTTTGAAATAGTCAATCGCGAACTCAATCAAATGATCTAGATGATCTTTAACACGCGCAATTTCATCTTCCAATGAAGCAATGTACGAATCGGCTTTATCAGCATCGTGCTTGGTGATTCTACGCATACGGATTTCCATCAATTTCTCAATGTCTTCTTCCGTTACATCTCGCACCAAATGTTTGATATGGGGTTCCAACAACTGACGGGTAACCACTTTGGCTTCGTCATACGTTTTGCCATCAAACTCGATGTAAATTTTATTCTCGATAAAGATTTTCTCGAGCGATGAAAAATGCCACTTCTCTTGCAACTCACCCAATTCAATCAGCAACTCTAACTTGAGTAACTCTACTGTTTGATCAGTTGAGTGTTTGAGCATGTCGTTCACACCCATAAAGTGTGGCTTGTCTTCATCAATTACAGCAGAGTTAGGCGATACAGATACTTCACAATCGGTGAAAGCATACAATGCATCAACCATTTTATCTGGTGAAACACCACCTGGAAGGTGAACTAAAATCTCAACGTTTTCAGCGGTGTTATCTTCGATTTTACGGATTTTGATTTTGCCTTTATCATTGGCTTTCAAAACCGAATCAATCAGTGAAGATGTAGTTGTTCCAAACGGAATTTCTGTAATACGAAGCGTCTTTTTATCGTCAATCTCGATGCGTGCACGAACACGAACTTTACCACCACGAAGTCCATCGTTGTAGTTGGTTGCATCCATCATTCCCCCTGTTAAAAAATCAGGAAGTAAAACAAAGCGCTTGCCTTGCAAATGCTTGATGCTGCAATCAATTAATTCGTTGAAATTGTGCGGTAGAATTTTACATGCCATACCTACTGCGATACCTTCCACACCCTGAGCGAGTAAAAGTGGGAATTTCACAGGTAGCGTTATTGGCTCTTTGTTTCTACCATCGTATGAATTTTGCCAATTGGTTGTTTTTGGATTGAAGACAACCTCCAGAGCAAATTTGGTTAAACGTGCTTCAATATAACGTGAGGCTGCTGCACCATCACCGGTGTATATATTACCCCAGTTACCTTGTGTGTCAATTAAGAGTTCTTTTTGCCCCAATTGAACCATGGCATCACCAATTGACGCATCACCATGTGGGTGATATTTCATGGTGTTACCAACTACGTTCGCAACCTTGTTGTAACGACCATCTTCCAACTCGCGCATACTGTGTAAAATCCTGCGCTGAACTGGTTTTAGTCCGTCATTCACATGCGGAACGGCACGTTCTAGAATTACGTAAGAAGCATAATCGAGGAACCAGTCTTCATACATCCCCGAAACCTGAATCACTCTATCGAGCTCACCGGCTTCACGGGCGGTTTGTTCTAATTCTTCGTCTCTTTCTTCTTCGTTTGGTATATTTTCTTCGCTCATACTCTATTTAAAACTCACGCCTGTAATATATACGTACTCCTTATCAGCCAATTCACCTGACTCAATACCAGGATACCATTGATACTTCAATTTTTGAGCATTCTTTACAAATGCAATGTCTAATATTGGATGATCAGGTTTTACTACTCTAAAATGATATCTAATACCAGATTTATGAACTTGGAAGCCAATAACTCCTGTACCACCCATTTTAAAATCCATAGCATCTTGAAATAGGTCAAAATCTATATTAAAATCTTGATTTAGTTTCATTTTTCCGCCATTTGGAAATGGGTTAAGTTCAAGAGCTTGTTTTTGATTATCTCCAATACCATCAACACCAAACAAATTAACACCCAGAGGATAAAACTTCCCCAACTTATATCTAATAAATCCGTCATTTGTGAAAGTGAACTTGATGGCATTTCCAAATTCACAAGACTTTCCAAAATAATGTCCACCATTGAATTGTAAAGTCTGAACATAACTTAATAAGATACTATCAGCATAATCGTTACCCGAATCAATAACTCTCGAATTTTTAACCACACCTGCTTTATCTAATTCAAACTCAATTGTAGTTACCCCTCTTGAGACACGTTTATCTTTATCGTAATCCAGTTTACGAAGATTCTTTTCGACTTTACTCAACAATTGAGGAGATACTTGAATTTGTAATTCAGTTAGAGCTTCCCCATTTCTATCAAAATAATTTACTGTAGTTATGTTGTTTGAAGTTTTTCTTTCATACCTCAAGACTTCATTTGTATCATAAACCATAAATTGGATTTCTCCACCCAACCTACCTTCTGTATACTTATAAATGGGTTTTCTATCTTGATAAATGGTATAATAGTCTAATACTCCAGTATTAGCCATGTACTGAACTTGCTTAACAACATTACCATTAGTATCATAATACAGCCAACTCCCATTGGATAAACCACGATTGTAATACTTGCGCTCTTTTATTTTACCATTGGGATAATATTCTATGACCTCACCATGATACTTATTATCCTTTATCGATTCCTTTTTAAGGATTATTCCACTTTCATTTTTGGTATAGTAATCACCATCTTGATCACTAATTACAGCTGCCAAAGAACCGTCTAAATTATACCTCTTAGAAGTTGTTGTTCCATCGGCATTGTTAATAACCTCTTCAATCAATTGTCCATTAAAGTTGTATTCACTAGATGAAATTTGCTCACCATTATCGTACTCAAAATAAGAATACGAACCATCTTTGGCCATCGAGTATTTATACCCATTAAGTTTTCCAAATTCAGTGTAAAATTCTGATAAAGTAGTATCACCATTTGTATTTAGTACATAATGCTCTCCAAAATAGTCATGTATTAAAAACACTGGATCGTGTTGATTAGATATAAAATGCTGATGTAATTTACCATCAGAATAGAACTCCTCTATTAAAAACTGGTTATCAGACACTTTTACCGTTTTCCTAATATACGATGCTACCAGATTATTATCAATAACCTCTTTCTCAGAATTCATGTAATAAATTGTAGTATCTCCTTTTTTATAAGACTGCGAATACTTTTGTGCATTCACATTAATGGATATTACAACTGACAAAAAAGCTATAAGTGTTTTCTTCATGGTTAGATGGTTTATTTAGCTTCAGCTAATTCTTCTTCTAGGTCTTTTTCTACTTTCAAATTATTGATGATAAACTTCTGACGATCAGGTGTATTTTTCCCCATGTAGAATTCCATCAACTTGGCAATTGGTGTGTCTTTACCAACTACAACTGGCTCTAGACGAATACCTTCTCCAATGAAGTTTCTAAACTCATCGGGAGAAATCTCACCCAAACCTTTAAATCGAGTGATCTCAGGTTTACCCTTTAACTCGGCTATTGCATTTTGGCGTTCCTCATCGCTGTAGCAATAGAATGTTTTCTGTTTGTTACGCACACGGAACAATGGTGTTTCCAATACATATAAATGTCCGCGCTTCACCAAATCGGGGAAGAACTGCAAGAAGAATGTAATCAACAACAAGCGAATGTGCATACCATCCACATCGGCATCAGTTGCCAACACTACTTTGTTGTACCTCAATCCTTCTAAACCATCTTCAATGTTTAAAGCAGATTGCAACAGGTTAAACTCTTCGTTTTCGTAAACCACTTTTTTGGTCAAACCGAATGAATTCAACGGTTTCCCTTTCAAGCTGAATACGGCTTGAGTATTTACATCACGCGCTTTGGTGATTGAACCAGATGCTGAATCACCCTCGGTAATAAACAAGGTTGTTTCTTGTTTTCGATCTCCCTTAGCATCATTCAAGTGCGCTCTACAATCGCGAAGTTTCTTGTTGTGTAAGCTGGCTTTCTTAGCTCGGTCTTTGGCCAATTTCTTAATTCCAGCCAAGTCTTTTCGCTCTCGTTCAGCTTGCTGAATACGTTTTAAAATAGCATCAGCAATTTCAGGATGACGGTGCAAGAAGTTATCCAACTTGGTGGTCATGAAATCCATCACGAATGAACGGATCGATGGTCCATCTTCGTCCACATCATTCGAACCCAACTTGGTTTTGGTTTGCGATTCGAATACAGGATTCATCACCTTGATACTGATGGCACCAACAAATCCTGAGCGGATGTCATTTACCTCAAAGTTCTTGTTGTAGTGGTCGCGAATGGTTTTCACATAAGCCTCACGAAAAGCATTTTGGTGTGTACCACCTTGCGTGGTATACTGTCCGTTTACAAACGAATAATAATCATCGCCATAAGCCTGCGTAACCGTAATGGCTACTTCAATATCTTCACCCTCAATGTGGATAATATCACAAAGAGGATCATTGGTAAGTTTTTGTTTTAGTAAATCGCGAAGACCATTCTCAGACTGAATTTTTTCACCGTTGAAGTTGATGGTCAAACCACGATTCAGATACGCGTAGTTCCACAACATCTCCTCCACATACTGCATGCGGTAAGTGTAATTTGGGAA